>CAJXVF010000147.1 GCA_913060845.1 uncultured Alphaproteobacteria bacterium
CCTCTCTATTCGTCGGCAGCGTCAGATGTGTATAAGAGACAGACCTGACGGCGAAGGTCGCGTTTTTCTTCCAGAAGTCCGACGTTCTCCTGGATGATTTCCCAAGCTTCCTCTCGGTCAACTGAATCGGACCATGCGTCTGGCAGGCTATCTTCATCAACCTCGCCGTTGGCGACCTGCTCTTCAAATTCTTCCGAGCCCCACTTGGAGCGATAGTCGAACTCCAGCCAGTCCTCGATGGAAATTTCAGCGGCATCTGGGTTGTGTGGGAAGATGCCAGGATGCGCAATCGGGTAACCAGGGCCGTAGAAGGCATGGTTGGAGTGCTTGCGGTCGGGATCGATCTCTTCGCCATTCACGATAGCAACAGGGCCGGTTGTGTAACCATCAGCCCGACCTGGCACTTTGCCCATATGGCAATCTTGACAGGAAACGCCGTTAGCGGCTGCTGGGGAGTTCCGATACTGCTCCCAAACTACTTCAAGCTTGATGCCTGGGTTCACAGCAACCTGGTGACAAGACACACAAAATTCTGACTTAGAAATCTGTGGGAACTTATAAACGCCGGTGTGAATCGCGGCGCCGCGTTCGTCGTCGCTAACCGCAACACGATATTCGCTACGGTTCTCAACAATTTCCTTTAGCTTTTCGCCATCGCCAACACCGCTGACAGGCGTGTAGACCCGGCCTGGGACGATCCGGCGTTCGCCGTTGACCTTGCCGAATTCTTCACGGACCCGATGGCAGGTCACGCAGGAAATGCCCTCTCGGGAAATTTGATTGCGTTCCCAAAGTGGGAGGTCGCGGCGTTCATTCAGCTGCGTGCCAATCTGTTGATGGCAGCGCACGCAGAAGCCGCGGATGGTGCCGCTCGAGAGATCATTGATCTTCTGCTCGAACTTATGGAACATCGGCGAGATCGATGCGTAAGCATGGTTGGACGACGCCCATTCGCGATAAACCTGTTTGTGACAGGCACCGCACTGAGCAGCTGTGGGATAGCTTTCTTCAGCCATCAGATCCGCGTGCGGATCTCCTTTTTCATCAGCGCTTACTGTCATTGGCATCCCAAATGCTGTAGCAGCAAAAGCGCCGGCAATCAGGAGGCGGCGCGCCGATGCGCGGATTCTTAATTTCATTGTTCTCTCTTCCATCGTCTTAGTTCTCACATCGTCCCTTTCCGGATGGACGGATTGCTATGGTAGCGGTGGCATAGTGAGCAATCCTGCCGCACACCGCCCGGGCGGTGACAGTCTTTGCAAGTCGCTTGGTCGATCGGTTTGAAGTCATTTGCATGCGGCCCCGGGCGAGATTGACCGTCCGCCAAGGTTTCACCCGGCTCCAGTTGACGATGGCATGTAGCACAACCAGCGACTTGATCCAGTACATTTAGGTGTGGATCATGATTGAAAGCTGTGAATGGACGGGCATCCACGCGTGGAATAACCCATTGCACGGCTTGCTTTTCAGCATCTGCCGCCGGCGCGACGTGACACTTAAAGCAACGACCCGGCCCGTCGCCGGCGCTGAGCACGAGTTTGGCAAAAGCTTCGGCACCTTCATCTTCACTGCCACGATTCGCCAGACCAAGTGCAATCCATCCCTTGGTCACAGCATCCGCATGGCCTGTTGGCAGATAAGACACTTGCAGCTCCTGCGCAGTCCAACCAGCACCCGGTTCAGGGTCTTGCTTAGGTTCATATTCCGTGTTTGCGGCCCAAGCGCAAGTAACTTCCGTCACTAACTCGGGCGAAAGGCCAGACAACAGCACGTTCGCGTCGCCGCCTTTAGCGTCAATCGCTTCAGCAAGCGGAACCTGTCCTTCGGCGGCAGCGGCGATGAGGAAGGCTGCGGCTGCTTCGCTATATTCATCCGCATCATCAGCGGGCACAGCCAGAAGGAATGCTGCGATAGGAGAGAGCGAATCAAGGGAAACGGCTTCTGACATGTCGACAGCTTCGGCAAGCTCTTCCTGCGCCTCGGCAATCGCCGCCTGGGCCTCGCTTAGGGCGGCAACTCCAGACATGACGCCATTAAGGTTGCCAGATTCAGCATTTTCGCCAAGTGCTTGCATCGTTGGCAGTGCCTCAGCCAGCGCTTCAAGTGTCGCACGTACTGGCTCAAGCTGTGGCACAGGAAAGCCGCAAGAATCGCGGGCTTCTGCGGTCAATTCAGGGTCGCTCAATTCAGGTAGGCCGAAGACGACCATTCCCTGTTCTTTAATCGCAAGCTCATGACATGCAGCGCAGCCATTTTCGAAGCTGCCTGGCAGCAAACGTCCATCTACCTGGTCTGTGTGGCAGGAAACGCAGCCGTTCTTTGGCGCCTTGTCGATATAGCGCTGGTCAACAAAATGCGTTTCTAGGTGCTTGCCGTGCGGGAACTTGATGGTGCGCGCACTTTCATGCGGGAAGTTTGCGCCAAATTTCGGATGGGATTTGGAGAAGCTATCAAACTTAGTGGTGTGGCATGCAGAGCATTGGCCATCTTCCATAGGCGTGATTGAAGCATCAACGCCCTTATGTTCGGTGTGGCAGCCCGTGCACGTTGCTGTCGGGGCATCCGCGCGGTTCGGGAATTTTGTGTTGTGAGCGGCGAATGCCATTGGCGACTGGGCTTTTGGATCAGCATCAGCCTGCTTCTCACCGAAGCTATGGCACGAGACACAGGAATCAGAAATGGTGGTGCGCTCGAATATTGCGCCAGCCCAGCCTGTTAACGTGTCCGAATGCCCGACATGGCAGGAAATACAGCCGTCTTTGGCCGTGAATTGCTCATGCTTGCCAGAAAGCTGGCCAGGATTGACTGAACTCGGCCAACCAACATGACTAAGAATGCCGTCTGCGTCTGGTTTTGGGCCGATGATGCCACCGGCTGCACCGACAAAAGCCAGGGCCATGGCAACCATGGCGCCAACTGCAAGCAATGCCCAGCGTCCGCGCTGACGGCGGATGGTCGGCTTAGGCGCGCAGGGTGGATGGATGCAAGAGCACGTGCCGTCTGGCCGTGGACCTTCGGCACAAGGGCCGCCGGCATATTGTGGGCGACGGCATTCCCAACGTTGGATTTCTGTTTCTTCGCCGGTTTCAGCGTTTGTCACGATTTTGCGCGTCCGAAATGGTGTGCAATCCGCGACACCCTGGCAATCACCGCCAGCGCTTGGACCGCGCGGGCAGGGCTTGCCAAAGGCTGCCTCCCTGCCGCACCGGAATGGAAAATTCGGGCGCTCGTAGGGTGAGCGATCGTGGGCGAAGCGGTTTTTGTCTTCAGTCATCGGGCGTACACATGCACCAGGATGAGGTGCCATACTGCAAGCGTTAGCATTGCTGCAGATAGCACGACGTGAACCGCCACCCAAAGCTTCAAAGAGCGTTGAATGGCGTAATGAGCGTCTATAGAGAGTTTGCGTCTCGCGGCGGCTTCAAGCCGGGCAAGGGCTGGTTCTTCTTGTGAACCAACAAGCCCGCGAACCGTGCGGAACCTAAGATCAACCCACTGTTGGGCGGCACCTGCACCGAGGAGGTGGCTTATCATAAAGCGTGGGCGACGGAAGAAGTCCTGCATGGTTTCTGAATAGAAGCGACCGAGGGTTGGTTCGCCGCTAGCACCAACGCCTTCAAGGGCGGCTTCTTCAGCTTCCTCGCGAAGGGCGGCGATTTCAGCCGGAATGCGTTCATAGACGACTTCGTAGCCGATGCGCGTAAGGCGCCTTGGCATTGCGCGTTGGTAAAGCCAGCCAAAGATACCTGACAGGGCTGTGGCCCAAAACAATCCGGCCATCACTTGCTCATAAAAGCCCGTGGCCCAAATGCCGCCAGT
This sequence comes from uncultured Alphaproteobacteria bacterium, assembly GCA_913060845.1. Lineage (GTDB taxonomy): Bacteria > Pseudomonadota > Alphaproteobacteria > Bin95 > Bin95 > VMCJ01. The sequence continues at coordinate 3,820 of CAJXVF010000147.1, forward strand.
GTGGACAATGAACATACCGACAGCGAACAGGCCAATCACGACGTGCAGCGCAAGCCAATAAGCTGCTCGGCCCATCGGCATCATGGAAAGACGCTTACGAATGTTGAAAAGCGCGAGCGAGACCATGGCTGTCAGCAGTACCCAACCGGTGACGAAGGTTGCGTCGCTGAGTTTCAGGTGTTCCTGATGGGAATAATAAGCGAGGCCTGCGATCACTGCGGCACCAATGCCCGCCAAAGTGTAGCCGAAGGGCCGGACGCTGTTGACTGTTCGGACGATCATTGTCTGCGCCCCCTAAAAATTAACGCGCTGGAGGGCGCCGTGCGGGCAGGCGCGCTCACAGGCGGGGCCGCCAGGAATACCGGCGCAAAGATCACACTTTGTCGCCTTGCGAATAGGCTGCCCGGTCGCTTCGTCCTGCACGGGGGCACCAGATAGGTCCCGAATTTCGACGAGGCGGATATTATTATAAGGGCAGGAATTGGCGCACGTACCGCAACCGATGCAACTGTCGTCATTGATAACAACAGAGCCGCCCGCCTGCGTCCGGTGAATAGCGCCCGTTGGGCAGCCGATCATGCAGACGGGGTCAGAGCAATGCATACAGGCATTGGCGACCATCCAATGGTCATTGATCTTGCCGTGGCGCACAAACCGAGGGTTGCCGCCATGGGTCGATGCGCAGGCCCGGACGCAATCGTCACAGCGCACGCATTTATCCAAATCAATCAGCATGGCCATGGTGCCGTTGATGAACCGCTCTTCGATCGCCCATTCCTGCAGCGAATCATCAGCCAACGGACGGGCTGCGAATTGCAGGAAGCTATCTGGCGCCTTGTTCATGCGCGGGAAGACATGTTCTTCGAGCACCTTCGTTGGCACACGCAATGCATCGACGTAACCGACGGCACGGAGTGTTGCTTCCATCGGTGATCCACCGCCCTTGAAGCCAGCGTAAAGCTCACTCAGGCCGAAATAGTCACCTGCGGACAGATAAGTAAGGGTGCGCTCTGCTGCCCCTTGGCGCACGGAAACGCGGCCAAACCCGGCACGAATAAGCAAGAGTCCATCCGGATACTCGCCTTCGCGCGCAATCACGGGTTCTGTGCCCAGGCGCGCATCACTATTGGTACGCTGGAACGATGAACTCCAATCAAAGGAGCCATAGGTCTCAAACAATGTTGCGTCTGCGATAGACTGCAGCGCTTCGTCGGGCAGACCGTCAAACAACGGTGTGTCTTGAAGATGGGAGATCAGCGCGTTAGCGCGATAGTTGGTGTCGATCTGCCGGCGCCAGCCAGCGTCAAACCGGCGGAGTTCCCGCAAGCCCTGCCAACGAATTTCAAGGACTTCTGCGTCTTCGACACAAACAACGCTTGCGGCGCGGGGTGTGCGGCCTAGAGCAGCCAGCTCACCGAACATTTGCTGTGCGCCGAGGCGCGGCAGGCTGCGCCCACCAAGCACAACACCATAGTCCTGCAGGAAGACTGCCTGATGATCTGTTTCTGTGACAGCGATATTGCCATAGCGGCTGACGTCACGAACTTCTGGAACGACAGTGCGCTTCCAGAGTTGTGAAATCGCGCGTCCAATGCTTGCTGGCGCTTCAGTCTGGCGGCCAAGCTGTGCATCAGTCAGCGGCGGGTTTACGACAACATCGCAAGCGCCTGACATGATTAGGAATGCGGAATTACCGTAATCGCCTTCGCGAACGACGATCTCACCGGCTTTGTAATGAATGACCCGCGAATCATTCGCGAGAATGCCATCAAGCGGGATTGTTCCAGGGAACGCGTCAGCATCAATCGCGGCAACAACCGGATCAAGCTTTAACTGTTCCAAATCCGCCGCAGTCATACCCGGATCGAACGGACGATCCCAACGTTGCGGACGGGCTAATCTTGTCGTTAAGGCCAAAGCGCCATCCCCCTGAAGAGCGTGATGCGGAAAACCGCGGGCCTTTGGATGATATCAATGGAGACATGCCCACCCCAGCATGCCTCCATCGAATACCGCCTTAGGATTCGCGGCTAGTATCGCCCTATTTGTACTTAGAGGGCAACATCCCGCCGACAGCACCGGACAGGTCCTTGCCCTGCAATCCGGCGACGAACTTCCTGGCGTTTGATTCCGTCGGTGAGGACAGAAGTGCGCCAGCAGCTGGTACGGACCCTTGGGCAGCGCCGATTGCTTTCTTTGCATCGGCAACGCGCTGTTCCATAGCGGCCTTATACTTTGCGTTATCAGCGCTTTTCAGAACCTTCGTCGCGTAGACGAGACCAGCAGCGTGGCCGGTTAAGAACATGCGGGACAGTTCCGCCTTGTTCATCTTCTGGTTCTTAGTGACGTCTGGAGGGTAGAAGCGATGGCGCACTTGACCCTGGCTATACTTCACCAGCTCATAGCTACCGTTGATTGGATGGCCCGCATCGATCAGCTTTCCGGCCATTGCAGGGTCAATTTTCTGCATGGTGTGGCAGGCATTACAGTTCTCGGCGATGTCGTAGACCATTGAGGAATGGATCATGCCAGCTTTTTGCGCTGCAGCCAGGCGCGACTTCTTATGGGAAGCAGACTCATCAGCAGATGATTTGACGCCAGCGCCAAGGTCATTATGGGTTTTTACCCACTTGGATGC
>CAJXVF010000148.1 GCA_913060845.1 uncultured Alphaproteobacteria bacterium
ACTTCCGCGTCATTACACACGAGAAGTTTCCGGTTCTGGAGTGAGCGCGGTATAACGAATCCGATCGCAGAAACGATCGGGTTTGGCGATATCACGATCAAGCTTGAGGAATACGCTCAACTGCCTGTGGGCGGGCAGCAGTTCACACGTAACTCAATAGTCTCACTTTATCACTCGGGCGACGGCTCGGGACGAATGTATGCCGGTGAATCCGACGGTGGTCGAATTGTCATTGTTGAGGCCGACGGTAGCGTTGGTGCTACGCCGATCCTGGACCTGAAGGCTATCTACGGTGCTGATCTTATAGACAATAAGAACCCGACTGGCCTCCGCTCCTTCGCCTTTCATCCAGACTTTTATGAGCCAGGTGCTGACGGTGAGGGGAAGTTCTACACCGTCGCCACCATGTCGGTTGCAAGCGCTCAGGCGGGCGTCGAAATTCAGGATGGCCCGTTCACGCCGATCTGGCATTCAACCCTGACGTAATGGACCGTCGATCCGAATGACCCGGATAAGATCGATCCGAACTCGGCGCCCGAAATTCTGCGCATATCCGAGCCAAACTTTCATCACAACACTGAACAGCTCATGTTCAATCCGAATGCCGAAGTGGGCGATGCGGATTACGGCATGCTCTATATCGCTGCCGGTGACGGGATCGTAAATCCACCGGGTGATCCGTTCATGGAAGTCCAGAATCTGGACAATCCTCGCGGAAAAATCCTACGCCTCGATCCATTGGAACAAACCAATGGGGACGCCTATGGCATCCCCCAAGATAATCCATTTCTGAATGAGGCTGGCGCGCTGCCCTATATTTGGGCGACAGGTCTCCGCCATCATCAGAACCTCGTGTTCGACACGGGCGGACAGGGCCGGATGATCTTCAATGATATCGGCCAGAAGCAGGTCGAGGAGATCAATATTGGCGTGGCCGGTGCCAATTATGGCTGGCCCTTGCGTGAGGGCACATTCTCGCAGTCCCCGGACGGTGCTTCCCATCCGGTGGACAATGCCGTCTACACACTGCCGCTCGACGATGCGAGCTACAATTTCATCTATCCGGTTGCGCAGTTTGACCGGGATGAAGCGAGCGCGGTCAACGGCATCAGTATTCTTGCCAGCGTCGGCGGCTATGTTTACCGGGACGATGATGCGCCAGATCTGTTCGGCAAATACCTTTTTGGCGACATCATCAGCGGGCGCGTGTTCTATGTCTCGGAAGATGAGCTCATCCTGGGGCAACAAGCTGAGATCAAAGAGCTTAAGTTTGAGTTCGAAGGCGTTGAGCAGTCTTTCAAAGACATCATTGTTGCCGAGGTCGGTGGCGAACGGGTCGATTTGCGCTTTGGGCAGAACGAAGATGGTGAAGTGTTCATCCTCTCTAAACACAACGGCAAGATCTACAGGCTGCTACCCGTAGACGGCGGCGTCGGCGAAGACATTCGCGGGACGGCGGCGTCTGAAACCATCGTCGGTACGGCCTATGATGACAAGATTACGGCTATTGATGGCGATGACATCATCATGGGAGCTGGTGGTGATGATTTGATCGAATGGCATGGGCGTCAGATTGGTTGTGACGGGAATGATATCATCGACGGCGGGGACGGGGCGGACACTGTTCGCGTGAACACTCACGCCTCGCTCGGCGATGAACTGCGGCTAGGCGTCGTTAACGACGAAGTGATCCTGTCGCGGATTAATCTCGACGAGTTCACCATCACAATGACCGACGTTGAGACCGTTTTGATCAATGCGAAGGGCGGTAATGACCGGCTCGTCGTGGACAATATCGAGGACGCTGGTGTCAATTTTGTCGATTTCCGGGGCAGCGATGGTGATGATGAACTCCGTAATCGGGGAGGCACGGATGCTGCCCTCTACGCCAATGGCGGTGCGGGGAACGATTATCTGAACGGCGCGCGCGGTGATGACATTCTGATTGGCGGCCCAGGTAATGACACCATCTTTGGTCGCGATGGCATTGATCGCCTGTTCGGCCAGACTGGCGATGACCGGCTGTTCGGCGGTGGTAAGCGTGATGTCTTTGTCTTCACTGTCGGTGATGGTGATGATGTGATCGTCGACTTCCAGAAAGGCTTCGATCAGGTGCGTTTCAACGGCGTGACTTTCGCGGACCTGACGTTCACCGATTTCGGTTCCGACCAGCGCATCGACACCGTCAACGGTGACAGCGTTACGTTGCTGGGCTTCGCTGGGATCGAAATCGTCCCGGCCGACCTTGTCTTCGGGTGACGAGGGCAATTTCTTGGTAGCCGGCTGCCTGTTGCTCTATCTCGTTCGTGACGTGGAGTAACAGGCAGGCGACCCGAATACGGCGACGGCTGCAAATTCCCAAGCTGTTATCGTCATTGACGACAAGTCCGCCAGCATTGGGATTGAACATGTTGAGCTTGCCAGCAGCACGTTCTCGCGAGCTCAGGTGGATAACCTTCTGCCACAGACAGAGAATTTTCTTGGCAATATTTCATCCAGCAGCATCAATATCCCTAACTTTAGCGGATCACTGAATGCAGCGATTACGGCTATAGCCTAGCGCGCAACTGAGCTTGAAGCACCTCTACTTGGCGCAGCTTCGCTACAATCTCTTTCGGTTTGTCTCGTTTGCTGGGCATCTTCTGATCCTCCTCTGTGGGGATAAATACTATCCCTCTCGGTGGACCACTTCAGGCGGGAGGCCGCTCCATCGCAATAGTTATGCAAAGCATATTAGCCGAGTTTAATCGCAGCCCTCTCCACATGGGATCGTTCCATGGCGTCAATCAACGTGTGCCGTGTGATGGCATCGTCGAAATTGGGGGAGACTGCTTGGCCGGAGCGCATTGCGTCTGCGAAACGAGCATAGGCCTGCGCCACATTTCGCCCAGGACCTGCAGCCATGTCCGCCGGGATCAGCACGTATTCGGCAGGCGGGTCAATTTCCGCCATCGCCCCATTGCCAGTGCCGAGGAATAGCTTACTAGGCCCGATATTGACGGAGTTTGATGTCAGGACCAGCGTGCCTTTCCGGCCATAAATTTCCATGCGAATGCCGCTGGCATTATGGGGAACGCTCGCCAATTGGTAGGAGACTTCTGCGCCGCTTTTCAGAACGCCAGCAGCCGATACGGTATCTGGGGCATCTACTGGGAAATCTTCACCGGTTACAGCGTGTTTCCACATGTCGATGCGTGTGGTCACCCGAGCGCTCACTTCAGCAAATTCGCCCAAGATATAGCAGAGTGCATCAATCGAATGTCCGCCTGGTATCGTCATCGGGTTAGCGCCGTTGGAGCGGATGCCCTGCCAGATACGACCGTCCCCGCGCTCGGTGATCGCGCCGACCATGACGCTTAGATTAACAGTGACGACCTCCCCAATATCGCCGTTAGCTACCAGATCGCGGGCATACATGGCCGCCGGATCGCTCTGCGCCTGCAGCCCGACCAAGGTTGGTTGACCGGAGGAATTGGCGGCGTCAGCCATCATCTTTGCATCTGCCAGATTAGCGCCAAGTGGCCACTCGCAGCAGACGGGCTTATTCGCCTGTAATGCGGGCATCACAAGCGCCCGGTGCAATGGCACACGCACGACGACTGCAATCAGATCAACTTCGGGGCAAGCAACCATTGTCTCCATGTCGTGGAACGCCAGGTCCGCACCAAACTTCTCGGCAGAGGCTTTGGCGGTGTCTGCGTGAGCGGTGCACACGGCCTTCAGTTCATAATCTGGTAAAGCCTGCAGTGCTGGCACATGGGCGTTAGCACCCCAGCCGCTGCCACCGGGCGTGACTGTTGCGCCGACGATCCCGACTCTGATTTTGTCTGACATTTGGATGTCCTTTGGCTGCGGCGATGATCTTGGGCCGACATATGATGCATTCGTTTCTTATTGATTGGAGCACACGGATGCAAAAACGGCTATGGGCGTTCTCGGAAGCTTCTCCAAACTGTTTTGTTCACAGGATCGCGCGTTTTAATGTTTAGGGATATTTTTTCTAGCGGAATCAATGGGATGCACTTAATTGTAATGTCACGCTGTTATGATATAACGTAATGTAGGCCAAACTGGAGATATCACATCATGCGTTGGCGGTTAGTTTTAGTAGCTATGGCGATCGCGCTTTATGCCCCAAGCCTTTCTGCTGTCGAATTAAAGCAGGTTGGCTGGCGGGACCTATTGCCATCAAAATACGATGAGATGGGCGAAGAGGTAGACGTTCTCCAAGCCCGTCTGAACGCATTGCCCATGAAATCTCAGGAAGCGTTTCAGGATATTGGCGCTCAGCGCCGCCTCCAGAAAGAGATGAAAGAGGCTGGACTGACGACTGATGACTTGATGCCGTTCGATCAGGACCTTCTGAAGAAGGATCTCACATCCGAGTTTCCAGATGCCATCATTATCGCCGATGAAGTTGATGATCTGAACGCCAGACTTGATCTTCTAGACAAGACGCCGAACGCTGATCTCAATGGAAAATCCATAAGGATGCCGGGTTATGTATTACCGCTAGAGTTCGATGGTGGCGAAACAACGGAGTTCCTGCTGGTCCCGTTCGTGGGCGCGTGCATCCATGTGCCGCCACCGCCGCCTAACCAAATCGTCCATGTAAAATTCCCGCGCGGTTTCAAGAGCCAGGGGCTGTACACGCCAGTGTATGTCACTGGGCGCTTGGCTGCGATTGGTGGGACGGTAGATCTCTCTCTAACAGACGGCCAAACACCCGTAGAGACCGGGTACATGCTCGAAGCCATTTCCGTTGAAGCCTATAAGGAATAATGCGATGCGTCCGATAGTTATCACGGTGGTTTGCTTTGGTTTAGCAACAACCGCAGCCCACGCCGAAGAGCGCCGCCAGCAAGATGCGCACGAGCATGGACATGCTTCCATGCAGGTGGTTTTGGAGGGGGATGAACTGGGCATCAATATTGAAGCGCCTGGCATGGACATCGTTGGGTTTGAGCGTGCGCCCAACGGCGATGCCGAGAAGGGGCGCATTCAGCAAGCGGTCAATCAGCTTGAGAATGTGAAGGCAATGTTTGCATTGCCAGAAATGGCTATGTGCTCTGTAACAGAAGCTCATGCGGAACATGCGTCGCTTGAGGTAGACAAAGATGACGACCATTCGGATCATAAAGACGAACATAAGCATTCCGACCACAAGGACGATCATAAGGACGAAGCAAGCAATCATAGTGCGTTCGATGCGCATTACGCTTGGCGTTGCGAGAAACCTGAGGCTTTGGAATATATTGACGTTCGCTACTTTGAGGCTTTCCCCGCAACGGCTGAAATCGAAGCTCTAATTGTCGGGCCAAATGGCCAATCCGCTCAGGAGTTGACCGCTGAATCGGCCAGGATCAAGTTCTGAGTCATTGACTGGAAGTGAGTGGCGCGGATCGATGACGGCACAGCAGCGAGCTCTGATTGTTGAGGCGCATGACCTTTCGTTTCGCTGGCGGCCGCGCGATCCAGACGTCCTCACCATAGATGCGCTTGAGGTTAGAGCTGGAGAGCGGGTCTTTATTGAAGGGCCTAGCGGCAGCGGGAAGACGACGCTTTTGAATCTTCTCGCAGGCGTGTTGAAGCCAAGCGCGGGCCTATTGCTTGTTCTAGGCCAAGACCTTTCGGGTCTGCCTGTTAGGCGCCGCGATAGCTTTCGCAGTGACCATATCGGCTTTGTATTTCAGTCATTTAACCTAATGCCGTACCTGTCCCTCATAGAGAACGTGCTATTGGTCTGCCGCTTTTCTCCGCGGCGGCGTGAACGTATTGCAGCTGCTGGCAGGACGCCAGAGGAAGAAGCGCGACGGCTTCTTGCCCATCTAGGCTTAGATGCCCAGGACTTGGCCGGTAGGGGCGTCAACCAGCTGAGCACAGGCCAGCAACAGCGCGTGGCAGTCGCGCGCGCGCTTATTGGGCAACCTGAGCTCATTATCTGTGACGAGCCGACATCAGCACTCGATGCAGACGCCCGTGAGGCCTTCCTCACGCTGCTTCGGGCAGAAACGGATGCTGCCGGCGCTAGCTTGATTTTTGTGTCCCATGACCGCGCGCTAGCGTCTGGGTTTGATCGCACGATAACGCTTCAAGCGATCAATTGCGGTGGGAAGGCCGGTTGATGAATTTCCCGCTGATACGTTTGGCAATCCGAAGCCTTCTTAATAGGTGGGTGACAGCCAGCCTGACCATCACGGCGATCGCGCTTAGCGTTGGCTTGCTGTTGGGTGTGGAGAAAGTGCGGACGGGCGCACAAGACAGCTTCTCAAATACCATTTCCGGAACAGATCTTATCGTTGGTGCGCGTGGCGGTGGAGTCCAACTGATGCTGTATTCAGTTTTCCGGATTGGCGATGCGACCAATAATATCTCCTGGGAAAGCTACCAGGATATGGGCTGTCTCTTATACACATCTGACGCTGCCGACGAATAGAGAGG
>CAJXVF010000149.1 GCA_913060845.1 uncultured Alphaproteobacteria bacterium
AGATGTAGAGAGGTCTCGTGGGCTCGGAGATGTGTATAAGAGACAGGATTACGATTGGGCGGATATCGGCCTTAACCGTTTCGCCCGTCTCGTAAACAAAGAACTCCATCCGGTCGAGTTCTTGCAGCAGATCGTTCGGGAATTCGATATCGGCTTTATCGATTTCATCGATCAGCAGCACAACGCGCTTGCCAGCAGTGAACGCTTCCCAGAGCTTGCCCTTCTGGATGTAGTTCTTGATATCATGAACTTTATCATCGCCGAGCTGACTGTCGCGCAAGCGAGACACTGCATCATATTCATACAGGCCATGTTGGGCCTTGGTGGTGGATTTAACGTGCCAGGTGATCATGTCCAGGCCAAGCGCCTTCGCAACCTCGAACGCCAGGACGGTTTTACCAGTGCCGGGTTCGCCTTTGATCAGCAGCGGGCGTTCAAGGGTAATCGCCGCATTGACGGCGAGCATGAGATCATCTGTGGCGACATAGTCGTCGGAGCCGGTAAAGCGCATGGCGGACAGCAACCTTTTCGTGGGATTGAGGTGATATTCAGATGTGTGAACGGTAATGGCCTGTTACCAAAGCTGCAAGCACGGCTTGGCGCGCGTCGAATAGGGCGCTATGTCCCGAGTACATGATTTTGAGAAAGTTCAAACACTGATGACCCAGACCCCAGATCTGCTCGACCGCTTGGCGAGCCTTGTCGATCAAGCAACGCGTGCCGGCGCAGACGCGGCAGACGCCGTCGTTGCCCAAAGCCGAGGCCTGGAAGTGGCCTATCGCATGGGCGAACGGGAAAGCTTGGAACGCGCTGAGAGCATGGATTTGGGCCTACGTGTATTCGTTGGCGACCGCACGGCCTCTGTCGCATCGGGTGATCTTTCTGAAAAAACATTGGCGGCCCTTGTCGAGCGCGCCGTGGCGATGGCGAAAGCTGCACCGCCTGATCCGTCTGTGCTTTTGGCAACGGCAGATCAGATATCCGATGGCTCCATGCCGCCGGGCCTCGACCTCGTCGGCCCCGGTGAACCCTCGCCTGAGGAATTGTCTGAAATGGCGAAGGCTGCTGAGGCGGCTATGCTGGAAGTCTCTGGCGTTACGAACTCTGAAGGTGCGGGTGCCAGTTGGGGGCGGACGGATATCGCGCTCGCCACCACCAATGGCTTCACCGGCGCTTACGGGCGCACCAGTGCCGGATTCTCCAGCACAGCCATTGCTGAGCGGGACGGGCTGATGGAGCGGGACTACGATTATTCTTCCGCTACCCATATGAGTGACCTCGCGGCGGCGGAACTGGTTGGCCGCACGGCTGGCCAGCGGGCCGTTCGGCGCTTAGGGGCAAAACGCGTCAAATCCCAAGCCGTTCCAGTTGTGTTCGAGCAACGCCTTGCTGGCGGCCTGTTGCGCAGCCTGTCCAGCGCCATCAATGGTGCCGCCATTGCGCGCGGGGTGTCTTTCTTGAAGGATAAGATGGGTGAACAATTGTTCCAGCCGGGCGTGACGATCATTGACGATCCGCTTCGTCCGCGCGGCATGGCCTCCCGACCATTTGATGCCGAAGGCCTGCCCGTTTCCGCGTTTGAGTTCATTCAAGACGGCGTACTGCAAGCCTGGGTGATGGATCTACGCAGTGCAGGCAAGCTTGGGCTCGAAAGCAATGGCCGCGCTAGCCGCGGCATTGGCTCACCACCAAGCCCAGCTGTATCCAACCTCGATATGCAGCCGGGCACCGTCGCGCCAAAAGCAATGATCGCTGAAATTGAAGACGGGTTCTACGTAACCGAACTGATCGGCCACGGCGCCGATATCGCTACAGGGGACTACAGCCGGGGTGCTTCCGGGTTCTGGATTGAAAATGGGGAAATCACCCACCCGGTCAACGAACTGACGATTGCCAGCAATCTGAAGGGCATGTTCCTGGCGCTAACGCCCGCGAACGATCTTGTGCGGCGTGGCAGCGTCAACGCGCCAACAGTTCGAATTGACGGCATGACGATCGCTGGCCAATAGACAACCACGTTAGCAGCTAAGGACGCGGCTTTTATTCAGCCGCGTCTGATGCTGCAAAGCGAGTTGCGACCGCCGTGAAGCAATCCACAATGAAGTCGATCTGATCTGGCGTGTGCGCAGCGGACACAGAGCAGCGCAGGAGCGATGTGCTGTTCGGTGTGCCCGGCGGGATCGCCAAGTTCACGTAAACGCCTTCAGCCAGCAGTGCATTCCAGAACGCCGCCGCTTTGCCCGGATCGCCCATATCAACGCCGATCACTGGGCTGGGGCTCGCGCAAAGTTTGAAGCCCGCACCCGCAAGCCCTGCATGCAGGCGCTTAGCATTCGCCCAAATTTTGTCCCGGAGCTCAGGCTGCGCTTTGATTTCGCGCAATGCAGCGCGTGTCGCCTCAATGCTGGCGGCGGAGGACGAGGCCGTGAACATGTAAGCCCTGGCCGCCACCCGCAGCAGATCAAACTGCGGCAGGCTCGAGGCAGCAAAACCGCCAATGCCCGCAAGGCTCTTGGAGAATGTGCCAACCAGGATATCGCAATCCGCTAGTACGCCCTCGGCCTCCGCAAGGCCAAGGCCGTTCGGGCCAAACACGCCGAAAGAATGCGCCTCATCAACGACCAAGTAGGCGTTATGGCGATTCTTCACCTCAATGAATTCCGCCAAGGGCGCCACATCACCGAACATGCTGTAGAGGCCTTCGGTGATCACCATTTTGTTCGATGCGTCTCGGTCCAGGCGCGACAGGCGACGATCAAGCGACGCTGGATCATTATGGGCGAACCGCACAATTTGCGCGCCGGAAAGCTTACAAGCGTCATAAATGCTGGCGTGGCAATCAGCATCGATGAATACGACGTCCTGCGGCCCAGCAAGACCAGCCACAACCGCAAGATTGGCCTGATAACCGGTCGTGAAGACAATCGCTTGATCCAGGCCGAAATGGGCCGCTAATTCTTCTTCGAGAAGCTTGTGCGGGCCGTAGGTGCCATTGGCGATACGGGAGCCCGTTGTGCCAGCGCCAAATTCAGCCGCACCCTTTTGCGCGGCTGCAATAACATTCGGGTCGAACGTCAGCCCGAGGTAATTATTGGTGCCAGCCAGCACGACTTCCGAATTGCCGATCATGCCAACCGTCGGCGAGACGATACGGTCAAACGCGACCTTGAACGGGTCCGCACCGCTTGCGCGCAGCCCAGCATAGGCCTCAGCAATCGGCTTGAACTTGTCAAATAGATCCATGCCCGGTCCTCAGATCAATTATTGGCGCGGGCGCGGGCGACCACGTCAGCGAAGTCGCCAACAGTCGTTACTTCGCTCAGCAAATTGATCGGTATCGTAATGTCATAAGTATCCTCAACCTCAAGCACGAAATCCATAACGGCGACGGAATCGACATTTAGATCCGCGTTGAAATCGGTGGCGCGCGTGATAACCACACCGCCCTTGTTTAGCAAGGCCAGCATCCCAGCCAATTCGCCCATCAACTCGTCATGCGCAGCAGTGCCGACCATGCTCACTCTCACTTAGAACGGCGGCGCGCCCGGTACGGCGCGCGGATTATCCAGCCTCTCTATACCACGCAAGCGTTCGCCTGAAACCCGCCTCTAACAAAACTTCCGCTCGCCATTGTGGAAGGCTTAGTGCGGGGTCCGCTATCCAGTCGCCTGCACGCATCTCCGAGACCTTTCCAGATGTAAGAAATGGCGGCTGAAAACCAAGCGAATTACTCATCCCTGCACCAACGTCTCCGAGTGCGCCAACCAAACGGATCAAAGACATTGGCAAACGGATTGGGCGGAGCCGCCGACCTGCCGCCGCCTCAGCCGCTGCACAAATTTCGCTCCAATTATATCCGCCAGCGCCATCATCCATCTCAAATAAAGGATGAGCAATCGATGCGACATCAAGGGCAGCCAGTACGGCAGACGCCGCATCATCCACGTAAATCATGGCAAGCCGCGCATCAGCAGGACCAGGCATGGGCGCAAAGCCCTTGAGCATTGCCTGAAACATCGGTTTGGTCGCCCCATCCGCCGGGCCATAGATCGCAGGTGGGCGGATTATGGCGAGCGCATGGTCCGCCAAAATGCGGCGCACACCAACCTCCGCGACAGCCTTGCTCGCCGCATAGGGCGATACGGTCGGTCTACTGGCCGCAAGGGATGAGACAAGCAGGAAGGGTGGCGCACCTGCAGCCAACACAGTTCGCGCAACAGCGTTGGTGCCAACGGCATTGGCAGCCATGAAGGCAGCGGGGGATCGTGCGCGGACCAATCCGGCGTTGTGAATCACAACGTCTGCGCCATCAACAAGCCGCTTGAGCGCCCTGCCATCGGCCAAATCGCCAGGCACAACCTCCCAAACACCATCCAAAGCGACATCAGGGCGGCGCTGCAATGTCCGCACGCGCCAGCCGTTGGCGCAGGCAAGCGAGGCAATCCGACCGCCTAGGAATCCAGTGGCACCAGTCAACGCAAGCACCCGGCCAGCGCCGTCCGCAATAGGAGAGGATATGTGAGGTTCAGTTCGCGCCGACATGCGCGCCAGCGATTAGTCGCCGCCGGCGGCGGTCAGGGTCGAGTAAGCAGCATGCCGCAAGCCCATATCGGCCTCGGGCGCATCATAACGGCCGGCCAGGTAGTTGTTACGAGCAGCAGTCCGGCTGAGCTTGCCGGAAGAAGTCATCGGCAGACTGCGTGGCTGTGCAAGCACCACCGTACAATCAACACCTGCCACCAAGCGGGCGGCGGCGCGGACTTCACGCATCAACTGATCACGGGCCTCTGCCTCAGTTGCGCGGCACTGCACGACAACGACGACACCTTCGGCACCGTCCTCATTTTCAACGGAGAACGCCGCAGCGTCACCGCGCCTGATGCCACCAAGGCCTTCAACAGCCCATTCGATGTCTTGCGGCCAGATATTCCGGCCGTTGCAAATAATCAAGTCTTTGCCACGACCAGTGATTACGAGCTTGCCAGCAACCGTGTACCCCATGTCGCCGGTATCAAGCCAACCGGTTTTGGACAGCACATTCTTCGTCGCAGCAGGATCACCAAAGTAGCCATTCATGACACTTGGGCCCCAGATATAAACCCGGCCAATCAAGCGGTCTGGCAAATCATTCCCGTGATCATCACGGATAGCGAGCTTGTGGCCCGGCATCGGGCCGCCGCAGAACGCAAACGGGCGCACTGCGTTCTCGCCGTCATCATCATTGCCAGGCTTGGCTTGCCCCGTCAGCGAGTAGTCGCGCTTAATAATTGCGTCGATTTCAATGCCCGTATTGATCGGAGCAAACGACACTGCGAGCGTCGATTCCGCCAAACCATAGCTGGCGACAAAGGCACGGCGGTCAAACTTGCTAGGTGCAAATGTTTCCGAGAAGCGCTCAAGGATATCGGCGCGCACCATCTCACCACCAATGCCTGCAACCCGCCATTTAGACAGATCATAGTCATCAGCGCGGGCGCGACCGGCGCGGCGCAGGCAGATGTCATAGCCAAAGGTTGGGCTGAAAGAGATCGTGCCGCCATTTTCAGACAGCACTTTCAGCCACGTCAGTGGGCGACGTGCGAAGTCTGGCGTCGCAACGTAATCGACTGAAAGCTGGCCAAACACAGGCGTGAGGCAGCAACCAACAAGGCCCATGTCATGATAAAGCGGCAGCCAGGACATGCAGCGATCGCCCGGTCCAGCCTTAACACCATGGTTCACGATGCCCTGCACATTCGCTGCAACTGAACGATGCGACGCCGCTACCCCATGAGGGAAACGCGTACTGCCCGAAGAATATTGAATGTAGCAGATATCGTCTTCGGTGATATTGGGCAGGCCGTTTTTACCGGCTGGCAGGCGATAGAACTCGTCTGGCGTACCAACCATCGGGGTCTGCAGGCCTTCAGCAGCTTCGCGCAGATAACCAATTAGGTCTTCAGATGCGACGGCGGCGGCAGCGCGCGCGCTCTGCATCATCCGCTTGAGCTGGCCAATATAAGCATCCTTGCCGCCCAGATGCATCGGGAACGGCAATGGCACTGGAATCAGGCCAGCGTATTGGCAGCCATAGAAGAATGTCAGGAAGTCGGGCGTGGTCTCTGCGATAACCGCGAGGCGGTCGCCTTTTTTAAGGCCAGCGCCGCAAAGGCGACCCGCCAGATCGACTGCGCGCTCGCGCAAATCTGCATAGCTCAGCGATTCAGAGAAGTCGCCGCGCCCATCAAAGAAATTGAAACCAGTTTTGCCGCCCGCCGCGTAATCCAGGGCTTCAACGACTGTGCGGAAGCCTTCTGAGCGGAATGGGAGGCCGGAGTTAACCGTCGGCCTGTCTCTTATACACATCTCCCGAGCCCACGAGACCTCTCTA
>CAJXVF010000150.1 GCA_913060845.1 uncultured Alphaproteobacteria bacterium
CACCTCTCTATTCGTCGGCAGCGTCAGATGTGTATAAGAGACAGGCTTTGTCCTGGCGATAACCGTTTCGATATCGTCATTCGTAGCGCTATCCGTCTGTCCGATGTTGGCGGCTCGGCTGCCAAGCTTGGGCGGCGGAAATGGCGGCATCACGGGACGATTGGGTGGAAGAATACTGCGGGGTTACACATCGATATTGCGGCCACTGCTTGCTGTTCCAATGCTGACTCTCTTGGGCGCTGCTGTGCTGGCGGCAGGCGCCTCACTGGTTTACGGCGAACTTGGCAAAGAGCTGACGCCGCCGGAGGATCGCGGGGCGGTCGTCGTCAGGCTTCAGGGGCCAGACGGCTCTGGGCTCGATTTCACTGACCGGCAGGTCGAGGCCGTTGAGCAAATGTTCAATCCGGCGCTGGACTCGGGTGACGCTGAGGGCATTTATTCCGTCACCGGTTGGTACGATTTGAACCGCGGTTACATCGGTGCCCGCCTTAAGCACTGGGATGAGCGAGAGACTGGTCAGCGTGAAATTGAGGCCGGTATACGGCCAAAGCTGGCGATGTTGGCTGGCGCACAGGCTAGGGTTAGCTCCGGCAACAGCCTTGGACTCCGGCGCGGGTCTGATGGTGGGATATCAATGGCGCTGACGGGGCCTAGCTATCCTGTCATCGCTGAAGCAGCAGACGCATTCGCACTGGAACTCGCCAATTTGCCGGGGCTTTCGGGTGTTCGCGTGCAGTACCAGGCGACCCAACCGCAACTCTCCATCACCATTGACCGGGCGCGGGCGGCTGATCTTGGCGTATCAATGTCAACGTTATCCACGACGCTGCGCGCGCTGATTGACGAAGACGAGATCACCGAAATCACCATTGATGATCAGGCTGTACCGATCATCCTGCAATCAGCCGCAGGTGCGGTTCGAGACCCAAATGATCTTCTGAACCTGTATGTACGCTCGGAAGCTGGCCACCTAGCCCCCTTGTCACAGCTCGTGACGTTTTCGGAGGCAGGTGTGGCGGCGGAACTTGATCGCCATGGCCAGCGCCGCGCTGTGGAGATTGATGCATCCGTCGCCCCCGATTTGTCGCTGCGTGATGCTGTCGATCAGGTGAGAGCGCTTGCGGCAGAAACCCTGCCTCCTGGCGTCGGGTTGCTATTGCTGGGGGAGGCGGCGGCACTCGACGAAACCTCCAACGCGTTGATGGTCACATACATTATTGCGTTGGTCGTCGTGTTTCTGGTGCTCGTGGCCCAGTTTGAAAGCTTGACCAGTGCGGCCGTGGTTATGGTCACTGTGCCGTTTGGCGTCTGTGCTGCGATCTACGCGCTTTGGCTGACGGATACGACGATCAACATCTACAGCCAGATCGGCGTGATCATGCTGATTGGCATAATGGCCAAGAACGGCATTCTGTTGGTCGAATTTGCAGACCAGCTTCGGGACAAAGGCTTGACGGCGGGGGAGGCTGCCCTGCAGGCGGCAACAGAACGTCTCCGCCCCATCGCTATGACGCTGGCCTCTACAGTGCTGGCAGGCTTGCCGTTGATCGTGGGCGGCGGGCCAGGGGCAGAGGCGCGGGCCGCCATCGGCTGGGTCGTCTTTGGCGGCCTTGGCATTGCGGCTGTATTCACGCTGTTTTTGACACCCGCTGCATACGCCTTGATCGCCGGCCTCACCCGCAGCCGAGCATCTGCTCGCATTACATTGGAGGCCGAACTGGCCGATGCCAATACCCATGTGATTGCCAAATAGGGAAGGTGTTCGTCCGCCTGTTGGTCCGTTACTATGCAGAACTAGAGTTAGTATTTTAGGCGAGATATAAGGACGAAGCCTTTGGAAGAATTGATTCTTCCCTTCCTGATGTTTGTGACATTACTGGCATTGATGCTGACGGGCTATCCGATTGGTGTCATCCTGGGCGGGGTCGCCATTCTATTCGGCTTTATCGGCATGGCGTTCGATCTCTTCCAAATGATCGAGTTCTTCAATCTGGTCCCAAGGGTCTGGTATTTTGCGGAGAATCTGCAGCTTATCGCGGTGCCGCTGCTTATCTTGATGGGCGTATTGTTGGAGCGCTCCAAGCTGGCGCAGGACCTGCTATTGGCGCTTGGCTTGCTACTGCGTGGCGTTCCTGGTGGTGCAGCACTTTCCGTCACAATCATGGGCGTTCTGTTCGCTGCGATTACTGGCGTCGTCGGCGCATCGGTCATTGTGATGACGCTGATAGCGCTCCCGCCGATGCTCCGAGCCGGGTATCATCCACCCCTAGCGCTTGGAACGATTGCAGCGTCGGCCACGCTTGGCATCATGATCCCGCCCAGCATCCTGCTCGTTTTTCTGTGTGAGATGCTGCAGATATCATACGGGTATCTCTTCGCCGCAGCGATTTATCCGGGACTCTGCTTGGCTGGTCTGTACCTGCTCTATATCGGAATTTATGCCTTCCTGAATCCGTCTGCCGCACCGAAGCTATCGCTTGAGCAGTTCCTGGAGGCGCAGCCCGGCGAGCAGGCGATACAGGCCCCGTCGCGGACTAAGATTGCGCTGCTTGTCGCGCGGGGCATTGTGCCGACAGCCATATTAATCGCCCTGGTGATGGGCTCCGTCCTCTGTGGGATTTTCACCGTTACGGAATCTGCGGCGGTGGGCGTGCTGGGCGCATTGCTGCTAGCGGCCATCAGAAGACGCATGAATTTCTCCGGCCTGCGGGAAAGCTTGACGCGAGCGTCGATGACCATCGGCATGGTCGCGGTGTTGTTCATCGGCGCAACATCCTTCGCCTATGTTTTCCGCATGTTAGGCGGAGAGGAAGCGATCCTAGCGCTCATCAATATCGGGGAGTTAGATTCATGGGGCATTTTGATCTTTGTGATCGGTTTGATCTTCCTGATGGGCTTATTTTTTGACGTTTTGGAGATCCTGCTGATCGCCATGCCAATCTTTGGCCCCATCGTGGCACCCCTCGATTTCATTGTGCATATCGCACAAGCAGATGTGGTCTACTGGTTCGCTATCCTGGTGGCGATCACGCTGCAAACATCCTTCCTGACGCCGCCGATGGGCCTGTCGCTGTTCTACATCAAAGGCGTGGCACCGGAAGGGATCAGCATGAAGCAAATATCGGTTGGGATCATCCCGTTCGTGCTGTTGCAACTGGGTTGTGTCGCCGTTGTGATGTGGCAGCCAGGTCTCGTGCTCAGCCTGCCGAAGCTACTGTTTGAAAGCCAACCGTTTTGAGTGAGGGCAAGACCAACATCGCGCCCGTTGCGGATCACCAGAGAGACCGCTTTGCTACGGCCAGTCTCCGGGTCGCTCATT
The DNA here is from genome assembly GCA_913060845.1 of uncultured Alphaproteobacteria bacterium. Taxonomy (GTDB): domain Bacteria; phylum Pseudomonadota; class Alphaproteobacteria; order Bin95; family Bin95; genus VMCJ01. Next base: position 3,320 of record CAJXVF010000150.1, read on the forward strand.
GGATTGAACGGCCTGCATTCTGGCTAGGGGCATCCTCTGCTTGGCTCATGCTGGCGCTTGCATTGTTGATAGTGTTCGACGCGTTTGGCCGTCGCTATATCCGCACTTGGCCTTCGTGATTGAGAATGACTGGCACGTCCTGATCAACTCACCGATGTTTCAGGATGCTGAGTGGCATTTGCACACCATCGTGACGTTCTGCGCGCTGGGCTATGCCCATGCCCGCCACGCCCATGTACGGCTTGATCTATTCCGCCCTGGCTTTAAACCTCGCACCAAGCTTTGGATTGAGTGGCTGGGCGGTGTTGTGCTGTTCATGCCTTTCATGGCGATATTTTGCTTCTACGCTTACATGTATTTCGATCTTGCCTGGCTCTCTAATGAGCGGGCAGGGGACACTAACGGCATCAATCACCGCTGGTTCATCAAGTTTTTCATATTCCTTGGGCCGCTATCGCTGCTCATGGCGGGCGCTGCAAGCTTAATCAGGCTTACAGTGCGCCTATTCGGCCCTGAGCATCTCCATAGCCAGACAGGCACGGACCACATTACGGCAGAGAACCATTCCGCCTATTCGTAAACGCCTCAATCAGCCTTTTTCTTATCAAGCGGCAGCGGGCTTTTGCCGTCCAGGAATGCACTCAATCGGCCAATTGTTTCAGGCGGCTTCATCATGTTGCTATTTAGGAACTCCATAAACAGCCCGTCTTCGTGGGACACGTCGTTCATGCGTGGCAGGAGGTTGGTGATCTGCCAATTGGTCGTCGGGGTGTTCTCGGCGATCCTAGTCGCCAGCTGAAGTGCCTTTTCTTTCTCGGTCCCCGCAGGCTCCACATATTGCGCGATGCGGACATTGCGGGCCTCTTCGGCATTCAGGATACGCCCTGTTAGCATCATGTCAGTCATGGTCGCATTGCCGACGATCCGCTGTACCCACACAGTCCCGCCGCCGCCAACGAATATCCCGCGCTGGCCTTCGGGCAAGCCAAACACGGCATTGTCAGCCGCGACGCGGATATGGGCTGCACTCGCGAGTTCCAGCCCACCGCCAATCACAGGGCCATGGAGTGCCGCCACGAAGGGGATCGGTCCGCGGGAGATTAGATTGAACGTCCGGTGCCAAAGTGAGCCGATGTAAGGCTTCTGATACGGCGCGCCTGGGCGAATACGCTCTGCCAACCACGCTAGATCAAGGCCAGCCGAGAAATTGCGTCCATGGCCGAACAATACTGCCGCCCTGGCTTCTCCGCCTGCACGGATAGCAGCTGCAGCCAACGCGTTCAGCAGGCCCTCATTGATAGCATTGCGCTTGTCAGGTCGATTCAAGCCGATCAGCGCAACATTGCCCTTAAGCTCATAGGTGATGAGATCATCAGTCATAGTCGCTGCATTCCATTTTCTATCGGATAGTGTCCGTGTCAGACCTAGTCAAAGCCAAAGAGCGCTTCAGGATTATCCACTAGGATTTTCTTGCGAACAGCCGGGTCTGGTGCCCAATCGGCGAGTTGGTTCATGAGCGCGCCGTCATTTGGCATATGGCCAGAAACCCAAGGGTGCGGCCAGTCAGTACCCCAAATCACGCGATCTTCGTTGGCTTCAATGATGGCGCGGGCATAAGGCGTCACATCGCTGTAGGGCGGTTTTTCTTGGGTCGTGATGCGGTAGGAGCCAGAGAGTTTCGTCCAGCACTTGCCGTCACGCATCAGGTCCAGGAATTCTTGAAATCCGGGATGCGTTATCGGGTTGGATGTTTTCATATAGCCCAGATGGCCAACAGAAACGTCAACCGCCATAGCGTTCATCGTGGCGCGAAGGTCATCAAATTCATGAACGTGTACCAACAGCTCCAGATGCCAGCCAAGGTGTTTGATGCGATCTGTGAATTTCTGGACTGCCCGGATGTCTTCAAACGGCATGCCACCCTTGTCGACCAGATTGACCCTGACGCCGCGCACCCGCCGTTCATGCAGCGCTTCTAGTTCCGCATCTGTGATGTCTGCGCCGACGGCGGCGATGGCCATGAACTTGCCGTCCATGCGATCCACAATGTCCAGCATGCAAGAATTATCGGTGCCGTAGACGCTCGGCTGTGTCAGCACGGCTCGCTTGATGCCGCCAAGCGTGCGATGGAGCGCCAAATAGCGCTCTAGCGGTGCTTCCGGCGGGGTGTACCCGCGCTTTGGCGAGAAGTCGTAGGTGTCGTCTGGCCCGAAAATGTGAGCGTGGCTGTCGATGGCACCTTCTGGCACGTCAAATCTAGGTGCAATCGGGTCTGGATCAGGGCCTTGGCAAAGCGGGTAGGGATCTTCGGTCATTGTGGCCTCAATCAGCGTGCGGGTTTGGAATGGTTGGTGGAAACGTGCCGGACTTTCGCGTGTTGGTCCAGCAGGAAAACTATTGGCGGCGCTTGCGCCCTCAGCATAAGCTTTTAGGCAGTGAATGCAGAGGGAGTGAGCAGATGCGCGAATTGGCGACAGGATACGGCTTGGTAGAAGGGCCGGTTTGGCATGACGAACTCGGTTTGCTCTACAGCGATGTTTTGAATGGTGGCGTGTTCCGGGCTGCCAAAGACGGCACCATCAGCCAGCAAGTGCCGAAGCGGCGCGGTATCGGCGGCATGGCGCTTCATGCCGATGGCGGGCTGATCATGGGCGGCAGGGATATCGTCGCAAGCGACATCAATGGCGCAGATATGGGCGTTCTCTTGGCCGGGGCCGATACTAAAGCAGGTATCGGATTCAACGACCTTACGACCGACAGCGCCGGTCGGATTTACGTTGGCGACTTGGGTTTCAGCGTATTTGGCGGCGGTGAGCCGAAGCCTGGATTCCTGCATGTGATTGACCTTGATGGCACAGATCGCGTCATTTCAGACGGTATTATGCTAACAAACGGTATGGGTTTCTCTCCAGACGGCAAGTCGCTTTATCACTCCGACGCGCGGGCTGATGTTGTGCGGGTTTATGATGTGCTGCCGGATGGGTCTGTTAGCGGCTGTCTCTTATACACATCTCCGAGCCCACGAGACCTCTCTACATCTCG
>CAJXVF010000151.1 GCA_913060845.1 uncultured Alphaproteobacteria bacterium
ACAGAAGCACTGTCAGGATGAGCAGGAAGATCAGAATTTTGAAGCCCATGCTCTTGCGCTCATTGAGCTTCGGCTCTGCAACGTAAGCAAGGAACTCGCTGACGTCTTTGATCATCTGTTCCTTAGTCGCCTTGGTGCCGTCTTTGTATTCGATAGCGTCATCAGCGAGCGGTGGTGCCATGCTAATGATGTGACCTGGATAGTAGGCGTTATAGTATTTGCCTTCGGGTACTTCGCAGCCTTCCGGCGCCTCGATGTAGCCACTTAGAATGTTCGGCACGTGATTTTCAAAGCTGGCGCGCGCTTTAACCATCAAGCTGAGGTCAGGCGGTACTGCACCGCCATTCACGGAGGCGGCAGCTTTTTCATTAGCGAACGGGGAAGGGAAGTAGTCCGAAGGAATCGCTGTGCGTGGAAGGACTTCGCCATCATCATTCGGCTCAGCCATCACTTCATATTCCGCTGCGATGCCTTTGATCGCATCTTCTGGGACGTCTAAGTCAGCCAGATTACGGAACGTGAAATATTTCAGTGAGTGACAAGCAGCGCAGGTGCCCCGAAAGACTTCGAACCCACGAAAGGCGGCTTTCGTATCATACTTGCCAAACACGCCCTGGAAGCCCCAATGGCGGTCATTATGCGGCACATCTTTTGGCGTACAAGCTGTCGGCTCACCACCACCAGCTGCGAGTGCGATGCTCGTGCCGATTAGGAGTGCTGCAGCGGTTTGGACCATGCGCTTAGCGACAAGCGTCGGCACGGCGAGAAGCTGTTGAATGCGACTTTGATTGCCCATGTCCGTTACTCCTACTCTGCGGCTTGCGCAGCGGGCGCATCATCGTCTGGTGAGCCCCCGGATATACTCAAGGGCAAGTCCACCGGTCTCTCATACAGGCTGAGCACCGGCAGAATGACGATAAAGTGGAGGAAGTAATAGGCTGTCGCCAATCGGGAAATCGTAACCCACGGCTCATCAGCAGGCATCGCGCCGCAATAGCCGAGCAACACACAGTTCGCCAGGAACACCCAGAAGAAGATGAAGTAAACTGGGCGGAACTTGGCGGAACGGATCGGGGAACGATCAAGCCATGGCAGCACAAACAGCACCGCAATTGCCGCAAACATGGCGAGCACGCCAAGTAGCTTATCGGGCACGGCACGCAGGATCGCATAGAACGGCAGGAAGTACCATTCAGGCACGATGTGCGACGGCGTTACCAGCGGATTAGCCGGAATGTAGTTATCCGGATGGCCCATATAGTTTGGCGCGTAAGCGATAACCGCGACAAAGATTGTCAGGAATACGCCGAGACCAAATAGATCCTTGATCGTGTAATACGGGTGGAAGGGGATCATATCACCCTTCTTCTTGATGTCGATGCCCAACGGGTTGTTTGAGCCATGCTGATGCAAGGCTGCCAAATGCAGGATCACGACGCCTGCAATCGCGAACGGCAGTAGGTAATGCAAGGAGAAGAAGCGGTTTAGCGTCGCGTTATCAACACCGAAGCCACCCCAGAGCCATGTCACGATGTACTCACCAATGATCGGCAGGGCCGAGAACAGGTTGGTGATAACGGTCGCACCCCAGAAGCTCATTTGGCCCCATGGCAGCACGTAGCCCATGAATGCAGTGGCCATCATCAGAAGCATGATAACAACGCCCAGGATCCACAGAATCTCTCGCGGCGCTTTGTATGAGCCGTAATAGAGACCCCGGAACATGTGGATGTAGACTACGATGAAGAAGAACGATGCGCCGTTCATATGAATATAGCGGATCAGCCAGCCGAAGTTCACGTCGCGCATGATGCGTTCAACGGAATCGAAGGCGTAATCGATGTGGGCGGTGTAGCTCATCGCCAGCACGATGCCGGAAACGATCATGATGCCCAACACGATGCCAGCGAGACTACCGAAGTTCCAAAAGTAATTCAGGTTCTTCGGTGTCGGGTATTCATGCAGCTCGTGGTGCATCATGGAGAAGATCGGCAGGCGGTAGTCTACCCACTTGACGATCGGATTGCTGAATTCAGGATTGCTCATCTATTTCCGCCTCAGCCGATCTTGATTTGCGTGTCGGACAGGAATTCGTATGGCGGCACCGGCAGGTTCAGCGGAGCCGGGCCTTTACGAATGCGCCCCGACGTATCGTAGTGCGAGCCATGGCAAGGGCAGAACCAACCGCCATATTCGCCTTTGGCGTCACCGGCCTTCTGGCCAAGCGGGATGCAGCCCAGATGCGTGCAAACACCGACCAGAACGAGCCATTCGTCCTTGCCGTCCTTGACGCGATCATCATCTGCTTCTGGATCAATCAGATCATCCATCGGCACAGCGCGGGCTTCAGCGATTTCTGCAACCGTACGCCGGCGGACAAACACTGGCTTGCCGCGCCACTTGAACGTGACGGACTGGCCTTCCTCGATAGGCGCAAGGCTCACCTCAATGGAAGACAGTGCCAGCGTATCTGCGGCTGGGTTCATTGAATCAATGAACGGCCAGACCGCCGCTGCAGCGCCAATGGCACCCATAGCGCCGGACGCCATATATAAAAAGTCGCGACGGCCTTTGTCGAAATCGTCGTGGCTGTCGTTTGTTTCGTGCGCCGTATCGGGCATGCGCGCAAATCCCCACACTCTAATAAGATGACCCTGGGATAGACCAAAACAATGCCGAAACCCAAGGCAGGCATTGACTTAAGCGTCAATATGACGCGCAACTTCACCGGACGCCAGAGGCACTATTTGCACCACTGATTTCCGTGCCTGCGGCAGACTGATTCTGGAGCTTGTTACGCTATGCGCATTGCCCTTTGCCAGCCTGATATTCCGCAGAATGCGGGCGCGATCTTGCGGCTAGGGGCCTGCTTTGGCACCGGTGTTGATCTGATCGGACCGATGGGTTTTGTAGTGACAGACAAACGCCTTCGCCGTGCGGGCATGGATTACCTAGATCTCGCCGATATGCGCCAGTTTCCAAGCTTCAAAGCCTATGTAGCCCAAATTGAGGGCCGGATGGTGCTGCTCACCACAAAAGCAGTTTCGACCGTGCACGAATTTCAGTTCCAGCCAGACGATGTGCTGGTGATGGGCAGCGAATCGGTAGGTGCGCCGCCAGAAGTTCATGCATCAGTTGATGCTGCGATTCGTTTGCCGATGCGCCCAGGTGCGCGCTCATTGAATGTGGCGCTGGCGGCGGCGATCGCGCTAGGGGAGGCGCTCCGCCAGACTGGCGGCTTGCCATTTGGCCTGCCTGCGGATTGATCCAGGTCATGACGTGGGCTGCACATCCCGCGTACAAGTGACAATGCCAGATACCGAATCGGAGTTGATCCCTAATGTCCCTGCCTGACGCCGAAACCGTCGCCCAGCACAAAACTGCCGCCAGCCAATGGTTTGAGGCGTTGCGCACGCGCATTTGTGCTGAATTCGAAGCAATCGAGGATAGCCTTGCGACCGGTCCGCATCAGGACATGGAGCCGGGCCGGTTTTCGCGCAAAGCCTGGGACAGGCCTGCTGTTAATGGCGATGCGAGTTCCGGCTCAGGTGGTGGCGGCGTGATGGCGACCATGCGCGGGCGGGTGTTTGAGAAGGTTGGTGTCAACGTCTCAACGGTGCATGGCCAATTCTCCGATCAATTTCGGGGGCAGATTCCAGGCACCGAAGATGACGCCAGTTTCTGGGCGAGTGGCGTATCGCTGGTGGCGCATATGCGGAACCCACATGCCCCGGCGGTGCACATGAACACCCGCCATATCGTGACGGGCCAGGCCTGGTTCGGCGGTGGTGCGGACCTCACACCGATGTTCCCAGAAAATCATGCGGATGATGCCGCAAGCTTCCACGCTGCACTTCAATCCGCCTGCGATAGCGCTGACCCTAGCTACTATCCGCGCTTCAAAGATTGGTGCGATGAGTATTTCTACCTGCCGCATCGCGATGAGCCGCGCGGCATGGGCGGCATTTTTTATGACAAGCTGGACACCGGCGACTGGGACACAGACTTCGCCTTCACGAAATCCGTGGGCGAGGCCTTCTTGGACATCTACCCGCGCATTATCCGTTCCCGCATGGATCAGCCATGGACTGACGCGGACCGGGAAGGGCAACTCATCAAGCGTGGGCGTTATGTGGAGTTCAATCTGCTGCATGACCGGGGCACCAAGTTCGGCCTTATGACTGGCGGCAACACGGAAGCCATTTTGATGTCCATGCCGCCCGAAGCGAAGTGGCCGTAACTGGCTGTAGCTGTGGATAACTTGAAGGATCGGCCATAGACCCCGATTCGGGAGATTCGTAGGGTCTGCCGCATTCGATTCGGGCGCAGATGCATATGCTTCTGCCTTCAAGGACGCTAAACGCTCCATGGCTGAACGCACGCCTTTTTTTGAGGCCCTATCCCCCCGCTTTCAGGGGTTTGACGCCTATTTCGCGACAGAAATCGCTCCAGATGCTCCGGCACTTGCACCGCGTGCATCTGAGAAGCGGCGCCTGTCTTGGCGGCTGAGGGCATTGTTGGCGGTTGCCGTGGTGTATCTGGCGACAGCACCGTTTGTATTGATTTTCATGCCGGAAGGTGCAGCCCAATTCAGGCCCTGGGTTATTGTCAGCTACTTCATTGTGTTGCCCGGTGTTTTGTTTGGCCTGCTGTCTCCAGCAGATGCCGAAACGCAATTGGCCGTCGCTGCAGACGTATGGGGTGCCGCCCGACGCCGGATTGCGGCATTCTTTGGCTTTGAGCATGCCCCGCCGCCTGAAGCAGAAGCCTTGCGCAAGTTCGTTGAGCTTTGCCCGGCCCCACCTGCCGCCAGCGCCTTCGTCGCCCATGAGCGGATCGTAGGCCGGATCAAGGCAGGTTCCGCCGCCGGCGTCGTGGTAGAATTGGTCGAAGGTGTCATCGGCGAAAAGCCGGCAGCCATGGCGGCGCTTCGGTTTGGTGGCCCGGCATATGGCGTCGGCGCATTGCTTGATGACCGGATTGATGGCGTTGATCGGCGGGGGCTAGAGAGCCTGCGCTGTGACTTGCCACCGGGCTGGCGGCATCTGACTGCGTATGCCGATGGCACGACAGTATCCGAGCGGCTGACAGCGGAGGAAACGCTATCTGTGTTCGCTGAAATTCGGGATGCGACAGCGGCAGAAGCCGTCAATCTGGCGCTCGTTGACGATTCGGCAAAGATGTACCTTGCTCTCACGGCCCCCGTTTTCGTGACGGGAGAGGCCACGCCGAACGCAATGTCGGTCAGCCACGCTTTACATGACTATGATGCGCTCGTGCGGATGGCCGAAGCGCTTCGGCCCATGTTTGCGCATTAAATCTTTATAATATCGCGAATAAGTGAGCCGCTAGGGATTGCATCTGCAGCCCGATGCCCGAATTTTGACACATTGTCCCCAGATGGCCTGGGGCGAAGCGCGATTCAATGGTTGCGGATACCGGGGACGCCCCCGTAAATTACAACATCTAGGATGTGAGGACGTTTGATGCGGAATATGTTGAAGACAATCGCGAGCGCTGCCACGCTTGTTGCGGGCGTAATGTTTGCCGTGAGCCCAGCTCTGGCGGAGCCGCCCCCAGGCGAAGCGACCACGGCTGTCGAGATTAGCGATCAGGACGTTTTCTACGGCAGCGCTGATGCGCCTGTCACAATCGTAGAATTCGCGTCCCTTACCTGCCCGCACTGCATGCGCTTCCACACTGAAGTTATGCCGAAGCTGAAAGAGGGCGTGATCGGCGAAGGCAAAGTGCGCCTGATCTATCGCGACTTTCCGCTAGACGGTTTGGCGCTTCGGGCGTCGGCATTGGCACGTTGTGGCGGCCCGGAACGTCGATTGGCGATTCTGGACCTGCTGTTTGAATCGCAGCCCGTATGGCGCAATTCCAAGGACCCGCTGACGTCCCTGGCGCAGATCGGCAAGTTGGCTGGTCTTAAGGAAGAAACATCCCGCGCCTGCATGGAAGATAAAGGCATGTTCGATCAGATCATCGCTGAAGCCCAGATTGGCGAAACTCAGCATGGCGTGCGCTCCACGCCGACGCTGATCATTGGCGAAACCCGCTATGGCGGCGGTCTGACGGCGGAAGACATCACTGACATCGCCAACCAGATCGCAAAGTAAAAGAAGCCGGTCAGGCTAAGGGGGCTGAATGGCGAATATCGTCAAGCTGCGGATGGCCGGCTTCAAATCCTTTATGGAGGCTGCGGAGTTTGGGATCGAGACCGGTCTAACCGGCGTTGTCGGCCCAAACGGCTGCGGCAAGTCTAATGTTGTCGAGGCCTTTCGCTGGGCGATGGGGGAGACCTCAGCCTGTCTCTTATACACATCTCCGAGCCCACGAGACCTCTCTACATCTCG
>CAJXVF010000152.1 GCA_913060845.1 uncultured Alphaproteobacteria bacterium
CGAGATGTAGAGAGGTCTCGTGGGCTCGGAGATGTGTATAAGAGACAGGTGCTAGGTTTGATCTGGCAGCAGCCAATGCAGATGCCGTGCGTTTCCAAGGGACCGCCCCCACAACCGGGAAAATTGAGATCACGAACACCGAAGTGATTGAAGTGAACGGCAGGGGCTTCACCGAAACACTATCAATCAACGACATGTCGGCCTCCACCGTCCAAGAGGTAGTCTTTAATGGCGGGGGCGGTGCCGATACCGTCAATGCAGAGAATACGAACGTCAAACTCACGTTCCTTGGCGGTTCTGGAAATGACACAGCGCTTGGCGGTCGCGGCGCCGACAATCTACGCGGCGGCGATGGCGATGACACACTGCAGGGTCGGGATGGGGATGACCGCATTCTGGGTGACAACGGCAATGACCAGATCACCGGCGACCGTGGCAATGACTTCATTGGCGGCAATTTTGGCAATAATAATCTGAACGGCGGCGATGGGGATGATCAGCTATTCGGTAACCACGGCGATGACGTTCTGAACGCCGGCAATGGCAATGACTTCCTCTATGGCGGCGTTGGAAATGACGATTTCACAGGTGGTGACGGCAATGACCGGTTCTTGGCGGGCGCTGGCACAGACGTCATCCAAGATTTCCGCGCCGGGGCTGGCGTCGTTGATCAGCTTGACCTGACACCATTCACGTTCACGAACTTAGCGGAAATTCAGGCGATTACGACTGATACCGCTGGGGGTGCTGTCATCCAGATTTCGGCTACAGATACGATCCGGCTCGTTGGCGTCACCGAAGCCAGCCTTGTGGAAGACGATTTCATTTTTTAGGCAGCAGCGGGCGCACGCAGCTGATCGATCAAATCATCCACGCCATTTACGGCTAAATGGTCGCCAAGGTCTTCAAAATGGGTGAGCATCCGCTCGATCATGCGGGACTGGAAACGCGCGCGGTCCATCTCACAATCCTCAAAGCCAAGGTCTTTGGCTGTGGAAATCGCTGCTACAATCAGTTCAGTCGACCGCTCTGGCGTCTTCGCCATTTGGCAAAGTTCTTGAACGCCAAGGGTTCCTGCGTCGTGGATCAACGAACGCGCAACATCCAGTCTTAGCCCTGCAAGATTCGCCATTGCGTGCTCAAAGAACGCAAAGTCGCCGGAGACCAGGCCCCGAACAGCGAGATTGCAAGACAATCGATCCGCTTTCACAAGATGCGCCACCATCTCCGCCGGGTCGGCGTGTTCATCCGCTAGGCTGATAAACGCCCGCTCCTCCGCCTGCGCGATGATATCTGCCGCGAGGTCCGGCGGCAGGTCCTTTCGGCTGCTCAGCTCCTGCAGCACATGATCTGAGACCAGCGTGATCATCCGCACCAGTACTGCTGGCGGCACGTCTACGCGCCGGGCCAATGGTGCTTGGACGCGATCACTATCGGTGAACTTGTCTAAGGCAGTCATCATGCCTGTTTCGGTTGGGCTGCTGCCTGCGTTCGCCAACAGCGTCGCAACCGTCTTTTCATCGCCGTGATCAATCAGCGCGTCACTCAAAACCGGACCGACTTGGTGACGCGTCGCCATGGCGCAGAGCTTCGCCTGCCCTTCACTCGCCGCCAGTTCCGCTAAATCTGCGTCAGACAATGCGCGGGAGAACCGCAGCACGGGCACCGCAACATCATCCACATCCCGCGCTAAGGCGAGTGCTACATCTTTCGGCAGGTCCGGCTCATGCTATAATTGTTGCGATACGGCTTTGCGCACCCTGATCGCTGCGTCATGGGCAAAAATACGCAAGATTTCCTCGACCATGTTTGTGGCTGTCGGATCAAGCGCCTTCGACTTGAACAATTCCGTGATCTTAATCGCGGTTAGTTCTCGGTTTTCCGAAGATGGATCAAGGACAAGGTTATTGGCGTCGGCGACTGTCAAACTGCTCATGGCGCATCCCAGTTCAGGAGGTTCAACAGATAATGCAGCGAACTGCGTTGTGCCTACGTTAAGGTGGAAACCGTCAATTTGATGGGATTGCAGCGGGAATTGCGGCTGCCACGGCTTCAATGATCTCATCAATCTCAGCATCCGTAGCGATAAAGGGCGGAGCGAGCATGATATGGTCGCCATGCACGCCGTCAATTGTGCCGGGCATTGGATACACAACAACGCCGCGCGCCATGGCTTCTGCCTTGACCCGTTGATTGAGCTTCAAGGCTGGATCAAACGGTGCCTTCGTATCTAGATTTGTGACAAGTTCGATCCCCTGCAAAAGCCCCCTGCCCCGGATATCACCAACATTCGGGTGTTGCCCGAGCTTGGCCTCCAATCCAGCCATAAGCCGCTGACCTTGGCGCGATACGGCGGCGAGTAGATTGTCTGACCGGAGCGTCTTCTGCACGGCGAGTGCTGCGGCGCAGGCGATGGGGTGGCTCAAATATGTGTGTCCATGCTGAAACCCTCCAGACCCAAGCTTGAGAGCATCCGCGATATGGCCCGCAGATAGCATCGCCCCAATCGGCTGATAACCACCGCCTAAGCCTTTCGCGACAGTAATGATATCGGGCGCAACGCCCTCATCCGATATTGCAAACATCGCGCCGCAACGACCGCCGCCACACATGATCTCATCAGCGATAAAGAGCACGCCATACTGGTCACAGATCTCGCGGATACGGCGGAAATATCCAGGCGCTGGGGGCGCTGAGCCCAACGTAGCGCCGACGACGGGCTCTGCAATAAACGCAGCGACCGTATCTGGCCCAAGCCGCACCAGTTCCGTTTCAAGTTCATTCGCAACCCGGAGACCATATGCCTCCAGCGTTTCATCGTCCCGTTGGTCACGATAGGCATAGCAAGGGGCGATGTGGCTCGCCGCATCCATCAGAAGCGGTTTGTATGGTGCTTGACGCATCGCATTGCCGCCAACGGCAAGGGCGCCTAGGGTGTTGCCATGATAACTCTGCCGTCGCGCCACGAACCGGTATCGCTTGGGCTGCCCGATTTCTAGGAAATACTGGCGGGCAAGCTTTAAGGCGGATTCAACCGCTTCAGACCCGCTGGAAACAAAAAAAGCATGGGAGAGATCGCCCGGCGCGTCTTCTAGCAGCGCGTCGGCCAATTCCTCCATGGCGTCATGGGTAAAGGAGCCTGTGTGGAGATATTGCAGGCGGTCTATTGCTTCGTGCATCGCAGCCAGGATCGCGGGATGACTATGGCCAAGGCAGGATACAGCGGCACCACCAGCAGCATCGATGAAATTACCGCCGTCTTCTGTGAAAATACGCAGGCCCTCGGCACGGACAGCTTTTGGCGGTGGTGCGGCTAGATTCCGATGTAGAACTTTGCTCATATCATCCTCTCCCCAATGACGTTACTGATGATACTCTACCTAAGCCCAATTTAACGAGAGAGCTTCGGATGGTTGATCTACCGCTTGATGACGTCACCCGTTTTGGCTTGCATTCCCGCTTGCCAAGCCCCGCCTATGCCCGTGAGCTTGTTGCGTTGGCGGAGGAGACTGGCCTCACCAGTATCGCTGTTGGCGATCATCTAGCGTTCGCATTGCCAATTGATGATTCCATTTTGGGCCTCGGCATGATCGCAACGCTTTCGGAGAAGATCACGATTGCGACTTCGGTCTATCTGCTGCCATTGCGCCATCCAGCCCTTGTCGCCAAGCAGACGATCACCCTTGCCCGCATGGCGCCAGGGCGGTTCATCTTTGGCGTCGGCGTCGGCGGTGAATTTCCAGGAGAGTTCGCGCTTGCTGGCATCCCACACAACGAACGGGGCGCGCGGCTGAACGAAGGTATTGAGATCGTTCGGAAATTGTGGACCGGTGAACCGGTCGCCCATGAAGGCCGATTTCACAGCTTTCCAGAGACACAGCTTCGCCCCGCGCCAGAACCTGCAGGCGGCCCGCCTATCTGGGTCGGTGGGCGCTCTAAGGCAGCAATAAAGCGGGCCGCCACGCTGTGCGATGGATGGATTTCCTACGTCGTGACACCAGAACAATATCGTGAGGGGCTGGAAGGGATCGCGCGAGAATATGCGACCACTGGCCGGGATCTCCCATCATATGGGTCCGCCCACCTGCTATTCTGTCGCCTGGATGACACTTATGAGGCCGCTTTCGACAGTGCCAATGCGCTGTTGTCTGAGCGCTATGCCATGGATTTCAGCCGGGCGACCAAGCGCTATGTCGCCCTCGGATCACCACAGGATGTTGCGGAGAAACTGTCTGAGTTCCATAAAGCAGGCGTGCGCTTCTTTGAATTTGATTTCCTTGGCACGCCGGAAGAACGGGTCGAGCAGACCCGCCGCTTTGCTAAGGAAGTCCGCCCGCTGCTTGATTTTGAATGGACGCAACCATGATCTTTGTTATGCCTGGCGTACTGCCAACAAGTCTCCTCAATAAGCTGAAAGCAGCATTTGATGCAGGCTCATTCGTGGATGGCGCTCAAACGGTTGGCTCTACCAATACTAAGCGAAAGCGTAATGAGGAGATTCAAACTTCTAGTGCGCTACGTAAAGAGCTTTCAGACGAAGTTCGGCAAGCGCTTCTGGCCCATAATGACTTCAACCTGATCGCCCAACCGAAGCGCGTCGGCGATATCCTATTGAGCCGGTACCGCCAAGGCATGTTCTATGGCGATCACATCGACAATACCGTCATGGGCCGCGCCAGCGGCAACATCTGGCGATCAGATCTATCATTCACATTGTTTCTAGCTGATCCTGATAGCTATGAGGGCGGTGAGCTTGAGCTGAACACAGACATGCGGCCAGAAAAGTTCAAGCTGCCATTCGGCCATATGGTGATATATTCAACACTCGTGCTGCATCGGGTTAATCCAGTTATCAGCGGCGAGCGGCGGGCAATGGTAGGATGGGCGCAAAGCATGGTTCGGGATCCAAACCAGCGGCAAGTGCTACTGGATATCGCGCAATCCATTGGTTTCATGCAAAATAACACCCGTGAAGGCACAGAACACCCTGAAGCCATCCGCCTGCAAAAAGCCTACGCGAATCTCCTAAGGATGTGGGCTGAAATCTAGAGCAACGCCGCGCAGTGCTGCATCGGCTTCCGGCGTATAACTTCCATCGGGTTGATGCAGAACGAGGCCAGATGCCAACGCCAGCCGGCCACCCTTAGCCTTCCGCCCATGCACGATCACCCTGCGAGCCGCTTCGCCTGCTTTGGGCCATAGCGGAAACACTGTCAGGCCGCCAAAATCATTCGCTGTAGCTGACGCCAAGATATCGCCCAGCCGGTCAGCCCGGTGAATAGTTGTTAGCCCGCCACCTGATCTCAAGGCTGTTGCTGATGCCCGCACCCAATCATCCAAGCGTGCTTGGCCTTCAATCGTGGCGATGCGCTTAGCTGGGTCCATACCAGCATCATTGCCACCATCGGCCAAATAAGGTGGGTTCATCATCACCTGATCATAGGTGCCAGCATCTGTGGGCAAATCCAGAACGTCACCCTGCAAGCATCGAACCCGGCCTTGAAAGCCATTCAGGTGGATATTCTCCAACCCAAGTTCTGCAAATTCTGGCTGTAACTCAACGCCATCGACCTGTGCATCGTTGACCCGGGCGGCCAACGCCAAGGCCGCCGCTGCGACGCCTGTGCCCAAATCCAGTGCCCGTTGGCCTGGCTGTAAGGGCGTCGCGGATGCAAGCAATGCAGCATCGATGGCGACACGGTAGCCACGCTTTGGCTGTTTCAGCCGCAGCCGCCCGCCAAGCCAAGCATCTTCCGATGTCTCAAAGGCCGTCAAGGCGCTGGTTTCACGGGATCATTGGTTTTAAGTATCCAGCGCGCGCGGCTGGCATCCTCGCTCGTGGTCAGCACTCGGCGTGGAATGGCGACACCTGAGCCTTCCAACATGTGAGTGTTAAGGTCCGCCAAAACAGCTTCGATCCCAGCGTCCGCCAGTGTCGCAATCGCCCAGGAAGCGCGGACTGGGTCACCCGTTCGTAGAACTTCTTGCATAGCCTTACTCTCCGCGACGCTTAGGACCGTTGACCAGCATGACTGTCAGCATATGCTCAACGCCACACGCGCACTATTTCACAGGCGCCCTCTGGAGTTCCAGCGTTGAACCACGCCGCACCATCAGATCCCGCGCCAACAGACGCGCTTTCACGCCTGGCCAATATGCTGGAAGGCGACATGGTCAGCGTGAACCGTGAGATTGTCGCACGGATGCACAGTCCCGTCGCGCTCATCCCAGAACTCGCTGGCCATATCGTTGCCGCCGGGGGCAAACGCCTCCGCCCGCTGCTAACGCTCGCGACGGCGCGCATGTGCGGCTACACGGGCGAGCACCATATTGGTCTCGCCGCGTG
>CAJXVF010000153.1 GCA_913060845.1 uncultured Alphaproteobacteria bacterium
ACGAGATGTAGAGAGGTCTCGTGGGCTCGGAGATGTGTATAAGAGACAGTCTCTGTATTGTGCGAGACCATGCGTATGAATTCATGATTGCGCCATTCCAATAGGTCGGCGCTGTCTGCTTCTGTCGCGGGACGAAGCTTGATCGGGCACGGCGCAAGCCGCCGGGCGATACGAACAGCCCCCCTACCATCAACACGGCGGCGGCAAGACGCGCTCATCTTTTCTCGCAGCCCGCTATTGCTGCGCAAAGACCGGATCTGGGTTTTAAGCGCTTCCACGCTTGCATCCGCCTGTTCCATGGCGACAAGCAGGCTAAGCCGAGCCGCCTCGTTCACCTGATCTCGTTGATTATCGGCGACGATAATAGCGATGGTAGGCAAGCCCATCGCCATGCGTTCCCAGACCATGCTGCCGCCTGCGCCAATGGCCAGATCTGTAGCTGCCATCAGCTGTCCCATGCGGAAAGAATTGACGTGGCAGGTCCAGCCAAGCTCCGCACATCGCCCCGCAATCGCGGCGCGACCTTCATGGGCAGCACCGACAACGACATGAGCGTGGTCGCCAACCTCTACAACGGCTGCCAGCGCTTCAATCGCGACCCGTGTCATCCCAGCAGCATCAACAGCGCCGAATGCAATCAGGAACCGCATGGCTTCCCCACCGGGCGCAGGCAAGCGCGGCGGTGCATCCGCAAATTCACTGCGGAGTGCGGCATACCGGGGGCCGAGCAATAGCTGGCTGCCGGGTGATGTTAGAACCTTGTAGCGATCATGCGGTTTCGCAACGAGGCTAGGGTCCGACACCAATGCGGCGGCGTGCCGCCTGTCTGCCAGATCATCCATAGCCGCCACATTACGATTGACCGTCGCAACAGCCTGCTCCCAATCAGCATCAAGTCCGTAGTGATCAACAACGATCCACTGTGCGCCGACTTCATCTGCAATTTCACTGGTCTCGACGGCATCATCGCGCCATGGGGCTTTCAGCCAATGGGCGTAGGGAACTTCGGCGGCCTTCGCTGTATTGTCGCCATCAGTTGGAATGAGAAATTGCAGGCTGTGGCCATCGCCCGTGATGCGTTCAGCAAGCAAGCGGGGAATATCACGGCACACAAATACACACTCTTCACCAAGCGCTTTCACCGCACCAGCCAAGGCCAAGCAACGCATAACATGGCCTGTGCCGATCTCAGCAGAGGCGTCTGCACGGAATAGCACGGTCATGGTTTAGCACCCCCAAGTGCCCGGAACATATGCTCCGCCCGCGTCCAATCTTCCAGTGTATCAATATCTTGTACCCTATGGCGTGGCAGGACGACAGGGATTGATGCGTGTGAAAACAGCGGCGTTTCAACCACCCAGGCATTAGCGCGCCCCCAATAGAACTGACCAGCGTCATGATAGGCCTCTTCAAGGTCCTGCGAGCGCACTTGACTAAATTCTGGGTAGAGTGCAGTCAATCCACCATCACGAATGGCCAATGCGCGTTGAACGGGAAACGCAAAGCTTGTGACGCTGAAGGCAAAAGCCTTTTCTGGGGTAGCGATGAGCGTTTCATAGGCTGTTATCAGGTCACTGGCGCGCACAAATGGCGCAGTCGCATAAATACAGCAAGCGCATGTGATTTCATCACCAGAAGCTTGCAATGCCGCAACCGCATGTTTCACGACCGGGGCCGTGCCCGTCATGTCATCTGCAATTTCAGCAGGGCGCAGGAACGGAACCTCAGCGCCAAAGGATTCCGCGACACTGGCGATTTCTCTGTCATCGGTCGAAACAATGACCCGTTCGAACAGGCCTGTCGCAAGTGCTGCCTCAATCGAATAGGCGATAATCGGCTTGCCTTCAAAAGGCCGAATGTTCTTGCGCGGAATACGCTTTGATCCGCCCCGCGCCGGAATAATTGCGACGTTCATGCGGCCCCGAGCGCGCGTTTCAGCGCAGCGACGACCTCATCCTGCTGCTCATCGCTCATGGTCGCATAGAGCGGGATGGTGATGGCGTTCTTGTAATACGCTTCACTTACCGGAAAATCTCCCGGATTGAAGCCCTGCGCGCGATAGTAGGGCTGCGTGTGCACTGGAATGTAGTGAACGTTGACGCCAATCCCATCGGCCCGCAGCGTTTCAAATACCTGCCGGCGGCTCAGGTTGGTTTGCCGCTCATCAATTTGGATGCAGTACAGATGCCAAGCGGAATAGGCGTTTGAAGCACGGCCAGGGCGAATAACCGGCAGGTCCGCCAGCAGCGCGTCATAGCGATCCGCCAGGACCTGCCGGCGGGCGACGAGTTCATCCAACCGCTGCATCTGGCTAAGGCCGAGTGCTGCCTGCATATCCGTCATCCGGTAATTCAGGCCGAGTTCCAGCATCTCATAATGCCAGGGGCCTTCATCCAGATTAGTTAAATCATCTGGATTGCGGGTGACGCCGTGGCTACGCAACCGGTCCATCTTCCGCTGCAAACCAGCATCATTCGTAAGCGCTACGCCGCCTTCCGCGCTGGTGATGATTTTGACTGGGTGGAAGCTGAAAACCGTAATGTCGCTATAGGTGCAATCTCCAACCGGCTGGTCCCGATAGCGCCCACCTACGGCGTGGGACGCGTCCTCGATCACCTTGAAGCCGTATTGTTCTGCCAGCGCAGCGATCGCCGCCATATCGCAGGAGTGGCCGGAGAAATGCACCGGAATCACGACCTTTGGAAGCTTGTCCGTCGCAGCCAGTTTCGCCGCTAGCGCATCCGCGCACATGTTGAAGGTTTCGGGATCAATATCGACAAAATCAACCGTAGCACCGCAATAGCGTGCGCAATTGGCACTGGCCACAAAGGTATTCGGCGTCGTCCATACGGTGTCGCCTTCAGTGACACCAAGCGCCAGGCAGGCGATGTGCAGGGCTGAGGTGGCACTATTCACAGCGACAGCATGTTCAGCACCGCAATAGTCTGCCAGGGCTTTTTCAAAGGCCGGAACAGCAGGGCCTTGCGTTAGAAAATCAGACCGCAGAACGGCCTCAACGGCCGCAACATCATCATCGGTGATGTGCTGGCGACCGTATGGAATCATAGCTCTGCCATCGTGTTGAACTCGCGGATTCCCTCAATGTTCAGGAAGTGAGGATTGTTGCCGGAATTATACTCAAACTCGCTGGGTACGGGTTTGCCCTGCTCACCCAGCGCATTGGTTTTGTAATCGCTGGACATGGTCTGGAACGTGATGGCCGGGGTGATGACGAAATGATCGTCAAACTCAACCGTCAAATGGCTATCATCAGCCGGACACATGATTTCATGGATTTTCTCGCCAGGCCGAATTCCGACATTGCGTTGCGCCAGCCCTGGCGCCATTGCGGTTGCTAAATCCACAATGCGCAGCGACGGGATGCGCGGCACGAAGATTTCACCACCAGCCATGCGCTCAAAATTCTTCAGTACGAAATCGACACCCTGTTGCAGCGTGATCCAGAACCGCGTCATCCGCATGTCTGTGATTGGCAGCGAGTCCGCACCTTCCGCCAGCAGCTTCTCAAAATATGGCACGACTGAACCGCGTGAGCCGACAACATTGCCATACCGAACGACGGAGAACCGGGTCGGGTTCTGGCCAGTCATATTGTTTGCCGCGACGAACAGCTTGTCCGACGCGAGCTTGGTCGCACCATAGAGATTAATCGGGTTCGCCGCTTTGTCTGTCGACAGCGCGATGACCTTTTCAACCTGGTTATCAATGGCTGCCAGAATCACATTCTCCGCGCCATGAATATTGGTTTTGATGCATTCCATCGGATTGTATTCCGCCGCCGGCACCTGCTTCAGCGCCGCTGCGTGGATCACGAAATCAATGCCGCGGATCGCCTGGGACAAACGCTCCCGGTCACGCACGTCACCGATGAAGTAGCGCAGCTCAGAGGAGTTATACTGCTGCTGCATATCGAACTGCTTCAGCTCATCCCGGGAATAGATAACGACCCGGGCGGGCTTATGCCGCGCCAGCAGATTTTTCACATACTTCTTGCCGAAGGAGCCTGTGCCCCCAGTGATCAAAATCGACTTGCCGTCAAACATTGCTCAAACCCTAACCTCTAAACCTGCACCGGCCCTATTGTAGCGCCTTCAGATAGTCAATGATCGTCTGACGCAATGCTGTATCCTGAATGCCTTCAAACGCCATCGAAGTGCCTGGAATTGACGCTGCCGGACTGGCCAGGAATGCATCGAGCGCCGCGTCATCCCATACCCCGCCCGCCGCCTTCAGCGCATCAGAATATTGCCCGCCAGGGAGGCTCGCCTTCGCCCGCTCATGGACCTCCCAGAGCGATATCCGGTCCGGTCCGGCGATGCCCGGATCAAGGTCATGGCAGGCGCGGCATTGTTCTATCGTATCCTGGGCGTCCTCTGGCAATTTCGCCGCCAAGAGTGCTGATTGGGCAGGTGCCATGTCCGTCATCAGGAACATCAACTTGCCGCTATCCGTCCAAAGCGCCACCCGGCCATCGTCCAACATTTGGATATCGCGCAGTCGGTCACCAATGCGGATTGGTTCATCCAAAATGACCCGCCCTTCGCGGATATGCAGGCGGTGCAGCGTTTCCTGCTTCAGGCTGGCGACCATCAGGTCCCCATCCCAAAGCGGCGCAAAATCCTGGAGCTCAATCACATTGCTGATGCCGATGGATAGTGAATAGGCAAGCACCGGCAGACTATAGCCATCGTGCCGCCCCTGCTGCTGCCAAGCGCAGGTTCCACAATCCCTACCATATGTGGCAACAGGCCAACCGTAATCCGCACCTTTACGGATCAGATTGACTTCATCACCACCAGCAGGTCCGTGCTCTGTCGACCAGATGCGCCCATCCTCAGCAATCACGAGCCCCTGAGGGTTGCGATGGCCAATAGAGAATATTTCTGTGACGCCATTGGCTGGATCAACGACATGCAGTTTGCCGTAGGAGTTTAACGGGTCAGCGGTGGAGATATCTCGCTTCACGCCGTCATTCTTGAAGTCACCAACAGTGAAAAGAATGCGCCCGTCCGCCATCTCGATCATTCGCCCGCCCGCCTGATGGCCAGCGAAGGGTTTCCGCTTGATGCCGCTCAGGGGCATACAGGGCGTGGAACTGAAGAGTGTCTGCCAAGGGCCAACCTTTGGCACGTCCCCAGCCGTAAAATCCGCGATGACCAAGTGCAGCTTCACGCATTTCGCAGCATCATCCCAGCGGGTATGGGTCGCTGCCAACCGCTTGCCATCGCGCAGCAGCAGCAAATCATGCAGCCGCATGCCGAGGCCCGCATAACCGACATTGCGCCCGGGCTTAATGGCATAGCCTTCGGATATGGCGTGGGCCTCAAATTGAACTTGATTGGTGTCGAGGCTGATTTGCGTTGCGGTTAGCTTTGGCTCAGCGTTGCGCTCATCAAAAAAGTGGAAGCGCCCGTTCCGCTCAGCGATCAGCATGCCGCCTGGGATTGGTTGGATTGCACCAGCCCCGCTGACAAATTCATCGGCCATCGCGGCAACAGCGTAGGATTTGAGCTTCAACCGTAGGAGCGCCGTTTGGATCGCGGTTTCAGACTGGATCGGCTGCACGCTGGTCGCCAGCGGATTATACTTCACCAACAGCCGCAGTTTATCGACGGTGAACGTATTCGTGTAGACGAGCCCCGCTACAGTCAACATCGCGACGAGGCCGAAAAGGCCAAGACCTGTCAGAATACGGCGTAAAAGACGGAACACTGGGGCAGGCGTCCTGGTTCTAGCGGGCTAACGTGCGCTCGGTTCTCACGCCCTCCCGCACCTGTCAACCCGTCAGACGGGCCGGTCGCCCTTAACTGTCACCCGGTAACCAGACCGCACGTTCGGGAAATAATCCCACATGGCGATGTGCTGGACACAGCGGTTATCCCAGAATGCGATGGAATTCTTCTGCCACTTGAACCGAACCTGCCAGTGCGGCCGGTTGTTATGGGCATACAGGAACCGCAGAATCGCATCCGCTTCATCCCGTGGCAGGTCTTTGATGCCAACTGTGAACACCGGGTTCACGAAGATCGCCTTCTTGCCGCTAACCGGGTGGGTGCGGATCAACGGATGTTCAGAACGCGGAAACACGCGGTCATCTTTCCGGCCATCCCGTTGCGCGCGGTCATGATAATTGGGGTTGCCGTCATGGATGGCGGTCAGGCCTTCCAAATACTCTTTCATCTTGTCAGACAGCGCGTCATAAGCCGCATACATGCTGGCAAACAGCGTATCGCCGCCTTCCGGCGGAATTGTGTGCAGGCGGAGGATCGAGCCCATCGGCGGCTCTGGATCGCAGCTGTCTCTTATACACATCTGACGCTGCC
>CAJXVF010000154.1 GCA_913060845.1 uncultured Alphaproteobacteria bacterium
AGAGGTGAAGCGAATTGCTGACGGAATGCAGCTTCGCGCACTTTGGTTCCGATGTTTTTATGGCAAATAGAAGGCAGCGGGCTTTGAGTGAACTGAATATCTCTCTAAGCGGCTGTATTTATTGAAAGTCAGTGCAGGGAACCGCCTAATGCGACGGATATGTCCTCTAGTCCTTGGACGCAGCTTCTGCCAACCGTTTTTGCTTCGCAATCTGAGCCTCGCGGCGGGCGATGTAGAATGTTGCGCCGAAGATCACGAGACCGCCAACGACGGTCCAAAATGTTGGGACTTCGGCGAAGACTAAAAATGCCAGCAGTGCTGAAATTGGTAACCGGGCGAAGTCGAACGGCAGGACGACGCTAACGTCGGCTGCTTGAAAGGCGCGCGTGATGCAGAGATGCCCGATGGTTCCTGCACCAGCCAAACATGTCAGCCAGAAATAGCCCTCTAACGACGGCCAATCCCAGTGGAAGACGGCTAGGATGAGGGAAAGCGGGGTCAGTAGCAGCACCATGTAGGTGATAATGGCTTCCGGGCGTTCCGTCCGCGTCAAGGACTTCAGAACAAGCTTGTTGATCGCCATGATGACAGCATTGACGAGTGCCAAGATGACGCCAAGCTCCAGCGCACCCAGGCCCGCGAGCCCGCCATTATTGCCGACGACGACGATCATCGCGCCCCAGAAACCAACAATGACAGCGGTCCAGCGACGTCGACGAACGACTTCACCCAAGACTAAAGCGGCACCAATGGTCGCGAAGATTGGGGAGGTGAACGATAGAGCAGTCGCCTGGGTGATCGGGATTAGCGTTACGGCCCAGAACCCACTCGTCATTCCAATCAGGCCAAGTATCGTGCGCAGCCCGAACATGCCAAGCCTGTTGGTACGAAGCGCGCCAAGGCCAGCCTGGGAAAGCCAGGGCAGCATCCAGAGCAGCGCCAAGGCATTCCGGAAGAAGACGATAACTGTTGGGTGCAGCTCATAGCTTGCTTGCCGGATAAAGATGGCCATGCCGGAAAAGAAAAACGCCGCCAGCAGTGCATAAACCGTCGCGCGGAGGACAGACGGCAGCTTATCGATGGCGACGAATGGGCTGATCATTTAGGCGCACCCCACCGCCGTTTTCGCCGCGGCTTTAACCCGGGTGCTGCTTGGCCTTTGGCTGTCGCATACAGGTAGTTCGGATTTGGTCCCCATAATCCGCCGGCACCCGGTCTTGGATAAACATGCTTGCGGCGCCCTGGAACACTGCCTGCGATTATCGGCGTGGTTTGCGCAAAGGTTGCGGGCCTGATGTCTGTTGGTTCAGCGGCTATGGCGGCGACGATATCAGCCTCAGTATCCGCAGCAGCGATGGCGGCGGCGCGCTCCCGGCGATGTATTTGGGCCTCGCGGTGGGAGATGTACATGCCGGCAGCGAACACCACAAAAGCGCCAAGCGCCGTCCACGGGCTTAAAAACTCGCCGAGTAAAAGGAAAGCTCCAACAGCGCTGATTGGGAAGCGCGCAAAGTCGAGTGGCTGGAGCGCTGAGACTTCCTGCATGGAGAACGCGCGCACATGCAGGCTGTGGGCACCCATGGCCAGGACACCAAGGCCCAGCATCCAGGCCCAGCCTTCCCAGGTTGGTACCTGCCATACGAAAAGCATCGGCACGAAAGCGATCACCGTCATGGCAAGCGCCTGATAGACCAGAATCGTGTTGATATGCTCAACCGAAGTTAATCGCCGGATGACGATGAGCGTCGCACCCCAGGTGGCAGACGAGAACAGCACCAGATAGACGGCTGAGTTAACTTCCTGGAAGCCAGGCCGAACGACGATTAACGCACCCAGTATACCGACAAGGATTGCGGTCCAACGTCGAAGCTTCATCTTCTCGCCGAGGAATATGGCCGCCAGCAATGTCGCCCAAATTGGGCCTGTGAAACCGATAGCGGTAAGGTCCGTGATCGCCATCAGCGGTACGGCATAGAACCAGCACATCATGGATGAGCCGTTCAATAGTCCCCGAAACGCCAGCATGCCGGGCTTATTCGGGCGCAGAATCGCAGTGCCGGAGGTGGCGATCACCATCGGCAGAATAATCAGTAGGGCGAAGAAATTGCGGAAGAATGCGATCTGAAACGGATGCAAGCCAGTGTCAGCCGCCAGCTTCACAAAAATCGAATTGAACGCAAACATCGAACACGCGCCCAGCATGAACAGCGAGGCGGCGACCGGTTTGATTTCTAGAGTGTTGGATGCGGGCGCAGACATATCTTTCAAAGCGGATCATATACAAAGTGTAAGACGCAACCCGTGCAATTTCCGCACGCCCGCTATGCGTGGCGCGCACACGGCCTAAGTGACATCTGAATCCGTTGGCAGCTGCCGCGTGGCTTCGCTATGCTTCTGGCTATTGTTTGAAGTTTTCCTGAGTGAGATTTTCTATGTCCGAGCCCATGTGGACGCCATCTGAAGCGCGTGTCGCTTCATCGAATATGCGTGCGTTTATGGATTACCAGGCCGAAGTTCATGGCCGAGAGTTCGAGGATTATCGAGCGCTGCATGCTTGGTCCGTGGAGGATCAGGCGGCGTTCTGGAGCGATTTCTGGGACTGGTCTGAGGTCATTGCTGAAACCAAGGGCGACCGTATCCTGATTGACGGCGATAAAATGCCGGGTGCGCAGTATTTCCCGGACGCCAAGCTGAATTTCGCCGAAAACTTGCTCCGCCACGCCAGTGAAGGCCCTGCGCTAATCTTCCGCCGGGAAGATGGCATGGAGCGGACAATGTCTGGCGATGAACTGGAAGCAATCGCTAGCCGAGTGGCCCAAGCGCTGCTCGCCATGGGCGTGGAGCCGGGTGACAGGGTTGCCGCATATCTTCCCAACATTCCGGAAAGTGTGGCCTGTATGGCGGGCGCTGCGGCTATTGGTGCTGTGTGGACGTCGTGTTCTCCGGATTTTGGCGTACAGGGTGTATTGGACCGGTTCGGCCAGATCGAACCCAAAGTCATGTTGACCGTGGATGGCTATGTCTATGCTGGCAAAGGTCAGGATATCCGCGAGAAAGTGGCGGAAGTCGTTGCAGGCTTGCCGAAGCTGGAAAAGTTGGTGGTCATTCCGTTCCTAGAGAATCGCCCAGACTTAAAAGCCCTTCCGGACGCCGAACTTTTCGATACCTGGTTGGCGGATTTCCCAGCCGGGCCTGTGCCGTATAAGCAGCTGCCGTTCGACCACCCCCTATATATTCTCTATTCATCGGGCACCACTGGCGTGCCGAAATGCATCGTGCACTGCGCCGGTGGGGTTCTGCTGCAGCACCTGAAAGAGCACATACTGCATGTGGACGTGAAGCTTGGGGATCGTTTGTTCTACTTCACAACAATGGGTTGGATGTTGTGGAATTGGCTAACGACCGGCCTCGCATCTGGTGCCACGCTGATGCTGTATGATGGCTCGCCGTTTCACCCAAACGGCAATGTGCTTTGGGATTATGCCGCAGATCACAAGTTCAAGGTGTTCGGCGCTTCGGCAAAGTTTATCGAGGGCTGCCAGAAGGGCGGAATTACGCCGGCGACCACCCATGACTTATCGGAATTGAAGACCATTCTCTCAACTGGCTCTGTGCTTTTGCCAGAAGGCTTTGACTATGTGTATGAGCATGTGAAAGAGGATGTTTGCCTAGCCTCCATCGCGGGCGGGACAGACTTGGTCGCGTGCTTGGTCGGCGGCGACCCTACGAACGCAGTATATCGCGGTGAAATTCAAGCGCCGATGCTGGGCATGGATACAGCGACGTTGCTTGAGGACGGCACCCGCGCACCGGTTGGTGAAAAGGGCGAGCTTTGCTGCTTGAAGCCATGCCCCTCCTTGCCGCTTGGATTCTGGGATGACCCAGATGGCTCCCGTTATCATGCTGCTTATTACGATGTTTACCCGAATATTTGGCGCCATGGGGACTATGCGGCGTTCACGGAAACTGGCGGGATGGTGATCTATGGCCGGTCAGACGCAACGCTGAATCCCGGTGGCGTGCGTATCGGCACGGCGGAAATTTACCGCCAAGTCGAGCAGTTGGATGAGGTCGTTGAAAGCATTGTGATCGGTCAGGAGTGGCAGGGTGATACGCGCGTCGTGCTTTTCGTCAGACTGCGAGACGGCCTAACGCTCGATGATGACCTGATTCAACGCATTCGTAGCCATGTGCGTCAGCATGCTTCACCCCGCCATGTTCCGGCGAAAGTCGTGCAAGTTCAAGATATTCCGCGCACCCGATCAGGCAAAATTGTAGAGCTGGCGGTGCGCGATATGGTGCACGGCCGCCCCATCAAGAATAAGGAAGCGCTAGACAATCCAGAAACGTTGGACCACTTCCGCGACCGGCCTGAGCTTGCTTGATAGCATGCGGGCGAAGCGCCGCAGCCCCCTGATTGGGGCGGCCAATTCGGCGGCATCGGTTGCACACCGGGCCGCGCCACTCTATATCGGCACATTCGATTAATCGCTCAATCTCTTCCAGGAGTAGCACTGCTCATGTTTTTCCCGCCCGCATACGCTCAGTCCGGCGGCGCCGGAGCCGGCGGCTTCGGCTTCGAACAGATGTTGCCGTTCCTGTTGATCTTCGTGGTGTTCTATTTCCTGTTGATCCGTCCACAGCAGAAAAAAGCTAAAATGCATCGTGAGATGGTCAGCAATCTGCGTCGTGGTGACCGGGTTGTGACTGCTGGCGGTCTGATCGGCAAAGTCGCCAAAGCGCCGGAAGGCCCTGAGGTTGAGGTCGAACTTGGCGAAGGCATGAAGGTGAAAGTCATCCGGGAAACGATTTCCCAGGTTGTCACCAAATCGGCCCCACCGGAAGGCTCACCGCCACCGGCTGCCAATGAGGACAACAAAGGCGGCGGCATACTCGGCGGCCTGTTTAAGCGCTAATTCAAGGGGCGCAAAGCGCGGACCATGCTCTATATTGAAAAATGGAAGGCCGCGCTGATCGTGCTGATCTGCGCCCTTGGAGTAGCATATAGCTCGCCTAATTTCTGGCGGAGTGCTACAGCGGTCGATGATTCCGGTATCCCGAGTTGGCTACCGAATAAAACCGTTAGCCTGGGTCTTGATCTGCAAGGCGGCGTCCACTTGCTGCTGCAGGTCGATATCGCTGCTGGTGTTCGTTCTCGTGCTGCGGCATTCGAAGATACGGTTCGCCAATCTTTGCGCGGCACTGGTATTCGCCGCACGCCCCCGGAACGGGGCGGGGCGGCTGTTAAGTTCCGCACGCTGGACCCGAATGACGCCCAGCGCGCTGCTGACTTGATCCAAGAGAACGACCCAAGCGCCGTTGTGACCATCGGCGAAGCGGGTGAAATTACTGTTGGTTTCACAGAGACCGACGAAGAACGCCTACGCTTGGCGATGTTAACTCAGACGATTGAGATCATCCGCCGCCGCGTTGATGCGCTTGGCACCAAAGAGCCGATCATTCAGCGCCAAGGCGAAGACCGCATTGTCGTGCAGGTGCCGGGCTTTGATGAGCCTGAGGTGCTTAAGAAGATTATCGGCACGACTGCTCAATTGGCTTTCCGGCTCGTTGATGCGACGTCTGATCCATCGACATTTGTGGCTCGTCCCGGTTTAGAGCGTCTGCCTCAAGCGCTCACTGATGAGCAGAAGGCGACCACGCCGCGACCTCCACCAAGCCAGTATTTCGTCGTCCGCAATTCACCTGTCGTTCCAGGCGCCTTGTTGATAGACGCACAGCCTTCATTCCAGGATAGCCGCCCCGTCGTCTCATTCCGTTTCAATGGTGCGGGGGCTAGGCGTTTTCTGGACCTGACAGGTCGGCATATTGGTGAGCCGCTGGCCATTGTTCTTGATAATGAGATCATCAGCGCGCCGACTATTCAGGCTGCGATTGGTGCCAACGGCATTATCACGGGCCAATTCTCTGTTCCTGAAACTCAACGGCTTTCGCTGCTACTGCGCTCTGGTGCGCTTCCGGCCCCAGTCGAGTTCATTCAAGAGGCCAGCATTGGTCCCGGGCTTGGCAAGGATTCGATTGAAGCCGGTAAGATCGCTTGCATCGTCGCCTTCCTCGCCGTCGCATTATTCATGTCGGTTTCCTACGGCCTATTCGGTGTATTCGCAGCATTCGCGCTTATTCTGAACGGCGGGATGATCATCGGCGCACTCTCTGCATTGCAGGCGACGCTGACGCTGCCAGGTATTGCTGGCATTGTGCTGACGATCGGCATGGCGGTTGATGCGAACGTGCTTATCTTCGAGCGAATACGCGCTGTCTCTTATACACATCTCCGAGCCCACGAGACCTCTCTACATCTCGTAT
>CAJXVF010000155.1 GCA_913060845.1 uncultured Alphaproteobacteria bacterium
ATGTAGAGAGGTCTCGTGGGCTCGGAGATGTGTATAAGAGACAGGCCTAGGGGATCCTGAAAACGTTCCATCATTACGACGTCTAGGGATTTTTCTGACGCAGCGAGCCAGCTTCCAGGCCGGGTGCAGAACGCTTCCGCCTGATAGGGGGCGTCTGGTTCGGTGCCATCGGCAAGAGCTTGCGCGCCTTGCAGCAAGAGCGTTCTGAACCGCACTACCGCGGCATCCGTGCCAGTTAGCGTTTCGCGCGTGCGATCAACGATGGGACCCTGGCTGTGCTGGATCATTGAATCCTGTTCAGCCAACCCTTTAACGCCGGTGAATGTGCGGTGCTTCTGCTCGTCCCGGTTGATCATGAAGTCATTGGACGCATTGCGGACAGGCATGTAGTTCTCGTCGCGCTCGCAGACTAGGCCCCAACCTGCATCTAGCTTTGCCCGCTCTTCGTCGCCAAGGGGGCGCTCTGGGTTCCAGGAATACGCGTACGCCCAGCATGCGGTGTCTGATATCGGAACGATGGTGAAGCCGTGATAGGTTTCGCCGGGCATTGTCGATGGGCCAGTGCCGTGTGCCGGGAACATATACTGGGTCATGCGCCAGTACTTTTGCCCGTCGGCTGAACGGGCGCCAGCGACGACGAAGCCGCATTCATGCTCCAGCACTTCAAATTGCGGCATTGGGTCGTCGCGCATCCAGCGCAGGCGTTTTTCATCCGCCGTGCTGTGCGGGTGGTAGACAGATGGCTCACTGGGTGCTGGCATATGCAGGAAACTGAAATGCGCTGTGTCTAAATCGCCTTCGATAATCTGTGCCCAGTTGCAATCGAAGCGTTGCTTGGTGACGAAGCGATGGCTTTCAGGCACGCACCCAAATTCTAACTTGGGTGCGTCTGGCAAGGCGCCGCCGGGCAGGGACTTAGCTGCCGGGCCCATATATATCCAAATTATGTCTCCGAATTCCTGCGTCGGATAAGCCTTCGTTCGCACTGTTTTGTGCAGATTGCTGTCTGCTGGCACGTTGGGCAGATCAAGCGCTTTGCCGTGCCGGTCGAATTTCCAGCCGTGATAGACGCACCGGAGGCCGCATTCTTCGTTCCGGCCAAAGAAAAGATTGGCACCACGGTGCGGACAATGGGCGTCCAGCACTCCAACATGACCATCACTATCCCGGAAGGCGACGAGTTCTTCGCCCAGCACATTGATCCGTATGGGCGGCCCGTCTGCTTCAGGCAGTTCTTCTGCCAAGGCGACCGGCTGCCAAAACCGCCGGAAATAAGCGCCCATGGGCGTATCGGCATCGGTCTGGGTCAGCATGTTATTCTGTTCGCGCGAAAGCATGGGGCTTCTTCTTTATCTGGTCATCATATGTAGCGCTGCCAGGGTGGGGCAGATCGCTGGCGGTCGCAATATCCTATGACTTTGGAAGTGCCTGAGATTACACGGCGACCATGAACTTACCGAAGAATGTCTTGATGTCGTAAAAGGCATCCAGTGGCAGAACCTCTGCCACAAACTGGTCTGGGCGCACGATCACCAACGCGCCTTCTGCCCGGTCAATCTGGCGTTGGTCAAAAATGTCAGGGCCGTGTTTTAGATCAGGACAGAAAGCCTTTTCGTAGTCGATCAGCCCGTATTTGCCTTTGGTGGGCATAAGCAGCGACGGTAATGCCTCAACACTCATGTCCTGATGTGAAGCTTGAAACACGACACGCAGGTCTAGGACGCTGTCGATATCGACACCCTTTGGTGTGAATTTTTGGATTGGGCTTCGAGTGTTAATCGCTAAGAAATCGCAGAGGGCGGCGATGCTCCCGCCGACCTGTCCAGCGTCATCCTTTGCCGCGAATGCAATCAATCGCCAACGGCCATCAGCCTTAAGCGCATGCCCAAGCTGCATAGGCTTCGCATCAGCCAGGCGAATTACCGGTGCCGAATGAAAGCGCATGCCGGTTCTTAGCCCTGCAGCCAACGCTTGATGCATGCCTGTGCCAGTGATCAGGGACGGGTCATATCGTGTTTCGACGCCAGCCGTGTAGCGGCCATGTTTCTTGAAATACTGCTGGAACTGGGCAGCCTCAACGGCGTCTTTTGGTTTGGCGCTGAACAGTCGCGCCATGTCCTTATCAAAGTCAATTAATTCATTAGCTTTAGCGCGTCTCTCCTCAGAGTATGTATCAAGTAAGAATGGTGCCGCCTGGCCGCGCAGCACTGCTGCTAATTTCCAGCCGAGATTAAACGTATCCGCCATGGACACATTCATGCCTTGGCCAGCCTTCGGACTATGGGTGTGGCAAGCGTCGCCTGCGATGAAAATCCGCGGGGTTTGAACACCACGGTTCTCATCGGCAACATTGTCGAACGCATCACAGACCCGCTGGCCGATTTCATATGCAGACCACCACGCCACTTCCTTCACATCCAAGATGTAGGGGGCAAGGATTGCGCGGGCTTTTTCAATCAACATCTCGCAAGAAACATTGCTATCTGCAGCGCGTTCGTCACCGTGCAGCTCATCCAGCTCGATATACATCCGCACCATGTACCCACCTTCGCGCGGAATGATCAGGATGCTGCCGTGATCCGCCGATTGAATGGCGGCCTTCAGGCGGATATCTGGGAAATCCGTGATGGCCAGCACATCCATCACACCCCAAAGCTGCCGGGCGGCTTCACCCTTAAGCTCATAGCCCATGGCGTTTCTGACAGCACTTCGCGCACCATCGCACCCAACGACATACTTCGCACGGATAGTTTCCGTACTTCCTTCGCCATCAAGGCATTTGAAGGCGCCAATGACAGGAAAACCTGCGTCATCCATAAGCGTTAGTGATACCAGTTCACGGCAGTAATCCGGCTGCAGGCGAGTTGGTGAATTCCGCATGACTTCAAGGTAGAAGTCATGCACGCGCGCTTGGTTGAGAATAACATGGGGCATCTCGGACAGATCATCTTCGACGTCCTGAATGCGGTCCGCGCGGGTCAAGCCAGCGCCATTCGCATCTGGACGCCAGAACGCGACTTCGTTGACCCAGTAACTCTCTTTCAGGACTTTTTCAGCGAACCCAAACGCCTCGAACATTTCGACGGAACGGCAGGCGACGCCATCAGCTTGGCCGACCTCTAAAGGCCCTGGCTTGCGGTCCAGGATCCGCGTTCTGATTTCTGGAAACGCCGACAATTGCGCTGCAAGCGTCAACCCAGCCGGACCGCAGCCAACGATCAGCACATCTACAGCGTCGGAACGGGCAGGGCCGTCTCCAAGGCGCTCTGCGACCGAAGGATCACCGTTACGGTATCCGTTCAGATGATACTGCATTCAGGCTTGCCTCAATTCCGATATGTGCTTGTGATTTGGTAGACGTTTAGATCGGGCCAAACAGCAAAACATCATCCCCAGGCTTCCAAGCAGGATACTTAGTCATCACGGAGAGGAATAAATCGCTCTCCAGGTGGCTGCTCAACCAGTTCTGCAATAAGGGGTACGGTGTTTCATCGAACCATGGTTTGTCGACAAAGGCGAACTGGCGGACGAATGGGAACACTGCGATATCAGCGAATGTTAGGCGTGTACCAAATAGCGCCTTACCGCCATTGGCAGCCAGTCTGCCTTCCAGCATCGCTAGGAATTCTGCCCCTTTGTCCCGGTAGAAGCTTTGGGGATGTTCGGTGTGGTTCACATGATATTTGTAACGGTCGAGCGCGTCTTTGAATTCACCGTCGAGCTGAGTGAGCAGTGATGCAGACTCATCAAGCATGTCTAGCCAATTGTCTGGGTCATTGACGCCAAGCGCCCAACGCATGACATCCAGGCTTTCTTCCAGCACCGTGCCGTCAACCAATTGCAGAACTGGCACTGTGCCTTTCGGCGATAGCTCAAGCATGGAGGCCGGTTTGTCGCGCAGAACGACTTCCCGCAACTCACAAACCACACCAGATTGCATCACGGCCATCCGCGCCCGCATCGCGTAGGGGCAGCGCCGGAATGAATATAGGGTTGGGTGAGCGCTCATAGCAGGTCAGTCGTCCTGATCTTGGCGACGTTCCGCCATTTCCATTTGCCGCTGCCGTTCCTTCAGGCCGGAAATCTTGTCCGCACTGTGTTTGCCATGACAATGATGGCAGGAAACGCCAAGTTGATAATGCGGTGATTGCCGATCGGATTCTGATACTGGACGGCGGCAGGCAAAACATTGCTCATAGGACCCGGGTGCTTGGTTCTCATCAACGGCGACGCGGTCGTCAAATACGAAACATTCACCCTGCCAAAGGCTCTCATCTTTTTCCACGGTCTCAAGATATTTGAGGATACCGCCATCTAGATGATAGACCTCCTTGAAGCCCTGCTTCATCAGGTAGTTCGTTGCCTTTTCGCAGCGAATGCCGCCAGTGCAGAACATTGCGATTTTGCGGTGTTTCTGCGGATCAAGCTCTGTATCAACGAACTTTGGAAATTCCCGAAATGTCTCGGTATTGGGCGATACGGCATTCTCAAACGTGCCGATGCCGCACTCATAGGCATTGCGGGTATCGATGGTCAGCACATCAGGGTCTTGCAGGAGTTCATTCCAGCGTTTCGCGTCCACCCGTTCACCGCAGAGTTCACCTGGGTCAGTGTCTGGCACGCCCATCGTGACAATCTCCCGCTTGAGGCGAACTTTCATCCGCCGGAACGGGAGGGTGTCGGTGTAAGATTCTTTGTATCGGAGTGTAGTGAACCGCGTATCGGCTTGGAGATAAGACAGCAGGTTATCGATGCCCTGGCGAGGCCCCGCAATGGTCCCGTTTAGGCCTTCTCGCGCCAGCAATATCGTGCCCATCAGGCTATTCGCGATGCAGAGATCAAGCAGTGGCGGCTTCATGTCCTCGAAGTCATCGAGGCCAACGAAGTGGTACATCGCGACCACGACATAGCGCGTTTCTGATTGACTACTCATTCTGCAAATATCTCTAACCAGAGACGTCCCACGTTATAGCTTCCATACCAGCAGTTTGTGGCTTGGATTTGCTTTATTCGCAACCAGACTTCGTTCGAAGCCATGCTCGCCCCAATAAGCTGGCGGCCGGTAGTTTCATTTATAGAGGCATATGGATGGTCCATGCGTTACCCTATCAACAGAATCACGCTTCGGGGATGAGTAACGATGAACGCCACGCGTATTGAGAATGCGGCGGACCGCAAAGACCGATCGGCAGGTGCAAAGTGGGCGTCATCATGGACTGCGGCAATGCAGGGACCGGCACCAGCGGGCGTGCCAGCGGCTTTGCCAGACCAGTCGTTTGCCTTGCCCGGATACAGTGCCCGTAATCAGACGTTCCGTATGGTGATCCGACCTGATCTATGGGGCCGGACAGTTAGGCTCCGCTTCTCTAATGCCTATGGTGACCGCCCGATCAAACTTGGCGCGGTTCGAGTGGCCTTGCATGCCGGTTCTGGCGCTCTCGTTCCAGGCACGACAGCGCGCGCAAAGTTTGCGGCCGCAGACAGTGTATCTATTCCATGCGGCAGCGAAATATTGAGCGACCCGATGGAGTTGCCATTCGTTGACGGCCCGTCGGATGCGGCATTGATCGGGCGCAAGCTGGCAGTCAGTTTCCATGTTGTGGGCGAAACGGGTCCATTGACGTGGCATGCAAAGGCCATGACCACCTCCTATATTTCGCCACCCGATAGTGGCGTGCTGAGTGAGGATGAGTCTGATGCCGTATTCCCTTACACAACGACCGCTTGGCATTTCTTGGATGGGCTCGATGTGGCCGCGCCGAATGACGCCACCGTCGTCGCCGCACTTGGTGATTCCATAACGGATGGAACGTTCTCAACGCTCAATGGTGATGACCGTTGGAGTGACCGCCTTTCTCGTCGCTTACATGCAGCCTATGGCGACCATGTTTCGTTGGTGAATGTCGGTATCGGTGGCAATCAGGTGGTCGGCCCGGCAACGTATCCACCGCCCTTTAACGGCGGGCCAAGCGCTCTGGATAGACTTGAGCGCGATATTCTGAGCCGGGCTGGGATCACCCATGTGATTTGGGTGGAGGGCGTCAACGATTTCGGCCAGGCCTTTGCACCTCCTGGAACGCCGTCTGCAACAGCTGAGATGGTCATCGAAGGTTTGCGCACGGGCGCTAACCGTATGCAGGCTGTAGGGATCAAGGTCATTGTCGGCACATTACCGCCGAGTTTGAACGCGACCCGAGAAGTCTATGGCGCGCCGGAGACCGATGCGCGGCGTAGGGAAGTGAACGCCTTTATCCGAACGTCCGGCATCTTTGATGGCGTGGTCGATTTTGAGGCAGCGACGATGGACGCGGCCACAGGGG
>CAJXVF010000156.1 GCA_913060845.1 uncultured Alphaproteobacteria bacterium
CGAGATGTAGAGAGGTCTCGTGGGCTCGGAGATGTGTATAAGAGACAGCCTTTTCAGCGACACCAGCGACACAGAACGTCCGGGCCTGGTCAACATTGAATATGCTCGCAGATGCTCCGAGCGGAACAAGCGAAACTGCGGCGGCGAGCAGGATAGGTTTCATAACCATGGGTCTTCCTCCTACAGCAAGAGATAGGCATCGCCCCACCACCCGCCAATACGAAAACGGCCCGGAACGTGAGTTCCGGGCCGCAATCTCAATCACATGTCCGCGATGTCTATTCGCGATTGCCGAAGAACGACAGCAGGAACATGAAGATGTTGACGAAGTTGATGTAGAGCCCAACCGCGCCCATCACCGCAAGCTTGCCTGCAAGCTCATAGCCATGGTTGACGTGGTATTCTTCCTTAATGCGCTGGGTATCCCAAGCCGTTAGGCCCGTGAAGATCAGTACGCCGAGAGCCGAGATAGCGTAATGCATCACTGGGCTCTGCATGAAGATGTTCACGATCATGGCGATGAACAAGCCGATCATGCCCATGAAGAGGAACGAGCCCATCTTCGCCAAGTCACGCTTGGTCGTGTAACCATAGAGGCTGGTTGCAGCGAACATGCTTGCCGTGATGAAGAAGACCTTCGCAATCGACCCGCTGGTGTAGACCAGGAATACGGATGAGAGCGAAAGCCCCATCACAGCTGCGAATGCCCAGAACACGATTTGCAGCGTGCCGAAGCTCATTTTATTGATACCGAAATTCATCGCCAGGATGAACGCGAACGGTGCGAAAGCAAGCACCCAACGCAGCGGCGTGCCGTAAATCATCTGAGCCAATTCAGGTGACGTGGTGATATATGACGCAAAGCCATATGCAACGACGCCTGTCAGCACCAACCCAGCGCACATGTAGTTATACACGCGCAGCATGTGCGAGCGGAGGCCGACGTCATATTCTGTATCAACGGCACCTGCGCCGCTTCGGATGTAGCCACGATCTTGGAGAGCCATTCCCTGTTCCCCTTGGAATTGATTGAGTTTTGCGAAATTTCGGCTAGCCCATGCGCGCCCTAAAGCACGCTGACGCTACCATTGTCCGCGCTCGTCCTTAAAACATCGGCGTTCCGTTGCCTCAATTCAAGAGGTTACAAGCGTCAGATACATAAATTTATAGACGCACGACATGAACAGACACTTGCGGGCGCTTACCAGTTTCGCGCCTAAGCACCCGACGGAGCGCTGTACGCGCTGCTTCATGCACGGGATCGTCTTTCTTGCGGTCGCCCGGTTTCATCGCGGTGATGGCGTCGTCGATGCTTTCTTCAATCACATCAAGCACATCATCATCGTCAGCGGCATCAAGGCCGGAGAGCGTGACCATGCTATCGGCAGCAAGGCGGCCACGATCATCCAGCACAACAGTGATATGCGCCATGCCTTCAATCTTCATCCGCCGGCGCTCACGCAACGCATCGCCATTCAGCGACACAGGCGTTTTGCCATCTAGGCCAACCCGACCGACCTTAACATCCCCAACTTTCTTGAAGTCGCCACCTGCGAGGCGGACCACATGGCCATTGAACGCGACCATGCTTTCCGGGATGCCGCAATCCTTCGCGAACGCAGCGTGGGCGATCAGGTGACGGCCCTCGCCGTGCGCTGGCAACAGCCGCTCAGGCTTCAGCAATTCATAGAGACGCTTGATCTCATCCTGTGCAGGGTGACCGGACACGTGGATGTCTTCCATGCTGGCCGTAATCACCTCAATCCCGGATTCAATTAGCCGGTTCTGCAAGCGGCCAATTGCTTTTTCATTCCCCGGAATATCCCGGCTGGAGAAGCAGACTGTGTCGCCCCGCTCCAGCGTCAGATGCCTATGTTGACCATCTGCGATCCGGTGCAGGGCCGCGCGCGGCTCACCCTGGCTGCCGGTGCAAATAGCAACCATCTTGCCGCGCGGTAGATAGCCGATGTCATTTTCCTGCAGGAAGTCCGGCAAGCCATCCAAATAGCCTAGCCCGCCCGCAACGCCATGCATCCGCCAAAGTGAGCGGCCCACAAGACCGATATCGCGCCCTGCAGCCTGCGCCGCTTTCGCCACCGTATAGAGCCGGGCAACATTGGAGGAGAAGCAGGCAAAAATCACGCGGTTCTTGCGGGACTTGATCAATTCCTCAATCGGCTGCGTCAGGCTGCTCTCACTGCCTGTCCAACCTTCACGGAGGACATTCGTTGAATCACACACAAGGGCTGCGACGCCCTCTTCACCGAGCTTACCCAGTGCTTCAGCATCTGGCTTGGGGCCAATAACCGGGCCGTCATCCATTTTCCAGTCACCCGAATGGACGACCATGCCAGCTTTGGTGCGGATCGCGACAAGGTTCGCTTCCGGGATCGAGTGCGGCATGGGCACCATTTGGATATTGAAGGGAGCAATCTTTTTGGTACCCGGCGTTTTGACCTCAATGATCTTTACCTTGCGCTTAGCGCCCGCCCCGCCATCATCTTCCAACTTCTTGCGCAGGAATGCCGCCGCGAAGGGTGAGGCATAGACCGGGCACTTAAAGCGACCCGCGAGATAGGGCACAGCCCCAATATGATCTTCATGGGCATGGGTGATCAGAATGCCGACCAGGTCGTCGCCAAGCGCTTCGATGGCGCTAATATCTGGCACAATCACGTCAACACCCGGCGTGTCTTCGTCACCGAAAGTCACGCCCATATCCACCGCGAGCCATTTGCCAGCATGGCCATAGAGCGCGAGGTTCATACCGATTTCACCCAGCCCACCCAAGGCGGCGAACAGCACCTCATCCTTGCTAGGGACGGGAAGATCGGCAGTCGGATGGTTGGGATCGGTCACTTGGCGTTCCGTCTATATAATTCAAGGAGGCCGCGCAATGTGAGGTCGCGGTCAATGGCGTAGATAACATCGGTGGCGCTATGGAAAAGCGGCGCTAAACCGCCAGTCGCAATAGCGCGAAGGTCAGGTTCGCCGCGTTCCTCACGGATGCGCGCCACCAAGCCTTCAATCAGGGAAAGATATCCGTAAAAAATTCCAGACTGCATGGCTTCCACCGTACCGCCGCCGACAACATGGGCCGGTTGGCGGACGGCGACAAGGGGCAGCTTCGCCGCGGCCATGTGCAACGCTTCCATGGAGAGGTTAGCGCCGGGCGCGATAATGCCGCCCACATAATTCCCATCGCCGTCGATAACATCGAAAGTAGTCGCTGTGCCGAAGTCGATGAGAATCAGCGGGCCGCCATATTCAGACTTCGCGGCAACAGCGTTCACCAACCTGTCCGCGCCGACTTCATTCGGATTATCAAGCAGGACAGTGATGCCAAGATCAACGCTTAGCTCACCGACAACCAGGGCCTCGACGTCAAAGTAGCGGGTGCATAAGCGCGTTAGATTGAAGAGCGAGGCAGGCACAACGGTCGAAATGATCGCAGAATCAATATCGCTGCGCTCAACACCTTCGACAGCCATAACCTGGGAGAGCCAGACAAAATGCTCATCGGCAGTGCGGCGCGTATCGGTTGCGGCACGCCAAAGGCCCTTCCGCTCCTCGCCGTCATAGACAGCAAAGACTGTATTCGTATTACCGGCGTCAATCGCGAGCAGCATGGGTCAGGACCCTTTCGCCAAGGGGAAGACATCACCCGCTGAAATGCGCCGTTCGACACCATCAGCAAGTCGGAGAACAAGCGCGCCATCTGCCGCTAAATCAAGGGCCACGCCCTCGACAGTTTCATTGGGCAGACGGGCAACTACAGGCTTGCCAAGATCACGCGCGCGCTCACGCCAAGCATGGCGGATGGGCTCAAAGCCCTGGACTAGCCATTGACTAATCCAGTGATCCAGATGCGCCAAAAGCTGCACCGCAGCATCCTCCGGCAGCAAGCGTGGGCCGCCGGCTGTCTCCAGGTCGATCGCATGAGGTGCGACGTCGTGCTGTTGCGGTGCCAGATTAACGCCCATCCCGAGCACCAACCAATCTACATAACCATCAGTGCCAGACGCAGCCTCTGCCAGAATGCCAGAAAGCTTGCGATCCCCAATCAGGACATCGTTTGGCCATTTGATGGTGAGGGGTGCGGAGGCTGGCAGTACACCCCGGGCCAAATCATAAACCGCGAGTGCCGCGACAAATCCAGCGGCAGCAGCAGCGGCCGGCTTCAATTGCGGACGCAGGAGAATGGAGAGCGCCAAATCATGCCCACCGGTAGACCATGCGCGACCACTTCGCCCCCTGCCTGCCGTTTGTTCCCGGGCCGTGATGGCGTATCCCGCAGGCTCACCCGCACGGGCGCGCTTAGCGGCTTCTGCGTTCGTGCTATCGACACTGTCCCGTGCATCAAGGCGCCAGGTGTTGGGGAGGAATTGGTCGCCGGGTAAGGTCTGGAGGCTCAATTCTGGAACAGTTGCTGGGCTGCAGCCGTCGCTTCAGAAACAATTGGCCCCGGCAGCACGATAAACAGCAGAATCACAATCGTGGCCACACCCAGCACCATGCCAAGATCACGTGGCATTGGGCCATCAAGTGGATCACTGGCTTCGTCGAAATACATGACCTTGATCAGGCGGATGTAATAGAAGCAGCTGACCACACTGGCAAGAACGCCAACGACAGCCAGAACGTATAGATCTGCCGCAACAGCGGCTTGCAGCACATATAGCTTGCCGAAAAACCCTGCGAGCGGCGGAATACCAGCCATCGAGAACAAGATGGCAGCTAACGCCAGTGCCATGGCTGGATGGGTGCGAGAAGCGCCAGCAAGGTCATCAATATCCTCAACGGCCTCACCGTCACGGCGCATTGCAAGCACACAAGCAAAGGCTGCAAGGTTCATGAACAGGTAGATCGCTGTATAAATCAGCAACCCGCGCACACCAATTTCAGACGCGGCAGCGAGCCCGATCAGCGCGAAGCCGACATGGCCAATGGAGCTATAGGCCAGCAGCCGTTTGATATTCCGCTGTGCCAGCGCACCGAATGCACCAACCACAACGGATATGCCCGCCAACATAGCCACGACCTGGCTCCAGGATTCAGCGGCACCCAGCAGTGGATCAGCCATAACGCGGGCAAAGAGCGCCAGCGCGGCCGCTTTTGGCGCGGCGGCGAAGAAGGCGGTAATGGGCGTGTCAGCACCTTCGTAGACATCCGGCGTCCACATATGGAATGGCGCAGCGGAGACTTTGAACGCGAGGCCGGCGATTAGGAATACGAGTCCAACAACGAGGCCAACGTTTGTATCTGGTGCGGCTAGAACTTGCTCGGCGATCATGTCAAAGCCGGTATAGCCGGTATAGCCGTAGATCAACGAGCAGCCGTATAGCAGCATGCCGGATGACAACGCGCCCAGCACGAAATACTTGAGGCCAGCTTCGGTCGCGCGCAATGAGTCTCTGCGGATCGCTGCAAGCACGTAAAGCGATAGGCTCTGCAATTCCAAGCCCATATAGAGCGAGATTAAATCATTGGCAGATACCATGAGCATCATGCCAAGCGCTGCAAATAGCATAAGCACCGGTTGCTCAAATCGCACAGCGCCTGAGCCATCGCCTGGGGTCGCACGCGCAGCCGCCATGACGGCCGTTGCAGCCGCACCAATGACAATCAGCGCCTTAGCGAAGGTGGCCAATTTGTCGGAGATGAACAAGCCCCCGAACGCAGGCCCTGCGGGCATCATCAAGCCTATGAGGAATACCGCGACAAGTGTCGCTGCGACCGCATAAGCCAGAGGTTTCGCAGAGCGATCCCCCACAAACACGCCGATCATGAGGAATATCAGACCTGCACATGCTAGCAGAATTTCCGGGAGGAGAGGCATAGCCGCCATAATTCTAGCGTGCTCCAATCAACGCAGGGAAGCGAACAGGGAAAGAGCCTGATCGCCGATGTCTTGCAGGCTGGACGTTGTCGTGGCTGGCGCTCTTGAAAGCACCTCCGCGACAGCCGGCTGAATGCCGTCCAGGAACGAGGCCGGATATATGCCCATCCAAAGCACCAGGATTACCAGAGGCGTGAAAATAGCCGCTTCGCGCCAGGTGAGATCGCTGATGGATTTGAGATCGTCATGCTCCAACTTGCCGAAAATAACACGGCGATACAGCATCAGCATGTATGCGGCACCCAGGATCAGGCCAGTGGCCGCGAGCGCTGCGACCCAGGTGTTCGCCAGGAAGGCGCCAGCCAAAACCAGGAATTCGCCGATAAAGCCAGAAGTGCCAGGTAGACCGACCGAAGCCATAGTGAAGATCCTGTCTCTTATACACATCTCCGAGCCCACG
>CAJXVF010000157.1 GCA_913060845.1 uncultured Alphaproteobacteria bacterium
TTCCGCAACCCTGAAGGCGGCAAGGCGTGGGAGCTGATTGACGCTGCCGGATGCCGTGGCATGCAAGTCGGCGGTGCCCAGGTTTCTGAAAAGCACTGCAATTTCTTGATCGCCCTGGATGGCGCCACTGCCGCTGATATCGAAGCGCTCGGCCAAGCCGTCCACACCGCCGTCAAACAGAAGAGCGGCGTTGATCTGCATTGGGAAATCAAACGCGTTGGTCTTCCCTTGCCGGAGGGCAGCGCATGACGCGTGTATCAGTTCTCATGGGCGGATTATCAGCCGAGCGCGAAGTCTCGCTTTCCAGCGGTAAGGCTTGTGCCGGCGCGCTGAGACGGGCCGGGTTCGACGTCAATGAAATTGACGTGACCAGCGATATTCAAGCGCTCGCAGTCGCACTTTCTCCGAAGCCAGATGTGGCGTTCAACGCGCTGCATGGCCGGTTCGGTGAGGATGGCTGCATTCAAGGCCTGCTTGAGCTGATGGGCGTTCCCTATACCCATTCTGGCGTACTCGCTTCAGCCCTGGCGATGGATAAAGCTGCAGCGCGGACAGCGTTCCAGGCCGTCGGCATTCAGGTGCCGGATGGGCAAGTGGCGGCGCTTGAAGATGCGCATGACATTTATCCCGCACCCTATGTTGTGAAGCCGGTGGCAGAAGGCTCCAGCGTTGGCGTTATCATTGTGCCGGAAGGCGGCAATCGCCCACCGATTGGCCAAGATTGGGGCTTTGGCGTTGAAGCCCTGGTTGAGCGTTATGTGCCGGGCCGGGAATTAACCGTCGCTGTCATGAATGGCCGCCCGCTCGGTGCGCTCGAAATTCTCTCAGAAGCTGAGTTCTACGATTACGACGCAAAATACGCCCCTGGCGGCTCCCGGCACATCCAGCCAAGCGACGTGCCCGCAGACGTATTGAGCGCTTCTGAATCAGCCGCCGTTGCAGCCCACAATGCTCTTGGATGCCGTGGCATCACGCGGGCGGATTTCCGTTGGGATGACAGCAAGCCCGGTACAGATGGCCTTTACCTGCTGGAGATCAATACCCAGCCCGGCATGACTGAGACGTCGCTGGTCCCAGAGATCGCTGAGAACGCAGGCATCGATTTCCCAGCCCTCGTGACATTGATGGTGGAGGACGCACGATGCGGGCCTTAATCCCATTCATCAATAAGGAGACGCGGCCCACCGTGGTGCGCCGTCGTAGCCGGATTAGCCCTTGGAAGCTGGCCTACTGGGGCGCGCTCGCAACGCCTTGGCTGTTGATTGCGGGCGTCGTGGGCGGTGTTACCTGGTTGGTCGTTAGCGATGGCGGGCCGGATAGCTTTGCCGCGCGTATGAAATCTGAAGCGCTGCTCGCCAGCCTCTGCCTTGGGTTCGAAGTGGACCAAGTGTGGATTGATGGCCTCCGCCGCACCAAGCAAGACGAAGCGCTGAAGGCCATTGGTGCCGTGCGCGGTGAGCCGATCCTTGAATTTGATGGCGATGCCGCGCGCGAACGTCTGCTTGGCCTGCCATGGGTTAAGGACGCAATCGTTGCCCGCGGCCTGCCAAACCGGTTGAACATTCGCTTGATCGAACGGGAGCCGCTGGCGCTTTGGCAGATGAACCAGCGCCTGCAGGTCATTGATGCCGAGGGCAAGCCGATCCGCACGGTCAG
Organism: uncultured Alphaproteobacteria bacterium; assembly: GCA_913060845.1. GTDB lineage: Bacteria > Pseudomonadota > Alphaproteobacteria > Bin95 > Bin95 > VMCJ01. The sequence goes on from CAJXVF010000157.1 coordinate 1,657, forward strand.
CCCCGCTGATTACGCTGATCTGCCGATCATGGTTGGCAAAGGTGCCAATCAAAAAGCCAAGTGGTTGCTGGATTTGGTTGCCGTTGAGCAGCAGATCGCGACCCGCCTGACCGCTGCCGTCTATGTCGGTGAGCGCCGCTGGAACATCCGCATTGATGACCGAATTGATGTGCGTCTGCCTGCTGTGGCACCCGCAGAGGCGCTGACGCGGCTGAGAGAACTTGAGAAAGAACACGGCCTGTTCCAACGGGACATCGTCGCAATTGATCTTCGTTTAGATGATCGGCTGATCGTGCGTCTGGCGCCCGGCGCCGAGATGCCCGGGCTTGGCGATTATGATCCATCCAAGCCCGGCCGCAAGAGTTGAGTTGAGGGGAATAGAAATAGAATGAGCAAGACATTACTCAGGCCGCCCTCGGGCCTCGTCGCAGCGCTGGATATTGGCAGTGCGAAGATGGCGTGCATGGTCGCCCGCATTGGCGGCGATAGGAAACCGCGCCTGCTTGGCTTCGGCCATCAGGCTTCCGCTGGAGTCAAAAAGGGCGTCATCGTGGATATGGAAGCCGCAACGCAGGCGATCTCTGCCGTCGTACATGACGCTGAGATGATGGCTGAAGAACGTGTGTCTTCGGTGTTCGTTTCTATGTCTGGCGGTGGTGCGGATTCATGCATCGCGCATGCTGAAACGCCTGTCTCTGGTCGTGCAATCCAGGAAATGGATGTGCAGCGCGTTCTCAATCTTGCACGCGGCCAAGCGCCTTTGATTGGCCGCCGTGTCTTGCATGTGCTGCCGTTAGGCTTTGCGCTGGATGGCCAGCGCGGCATTGAAGAGCCCCGCGGGCTGCACGCTGAGAAACTTGGCGTTGATCTACATGTTGTCAGCGCTGATGAAGGCCCTGCGCGCAATATCGAAGCCTCCGCCGCTGGCGCTGATCTTGAAGTCTCAACCATCGTCGCTTCCGGATATGCCTCTGGCTTGGCGGTGCTGAAGCCAGACGAGCAGGACCTTGGCGCAACCCTGATTGATATCGGCGGCGGCAGTGTGAGCTTCGCCATCTTCAACGGCGGCAAGCCGATCTTCGTCGACAGCATTCCTATCGGCGGTCAGACGCTGACTCATGATATCGCGCTCGTGTTGAAAACCCCTGTGCTGGATGCCGAGCGCCTGAAAGCCATTGACGGCAGTTGCATCGCTGCGGCGGCAGATGAACACCGCCTGATCGCCGTCCCTGCCATTGGCGAGGACGACGCGGCGAACGGCCATCCCGCCACGCGGGCAGACCTGGTGCGGGTCATTCATGTCCGCATGGAAGAAACCTTCGAAATGATCGCCCAGCGCATTCGTGACGCTGGGATGGAGCGGGCGTCCGGTGGATCGCTCGTACTGACTGGCGGTGGTGCCAATCTTCATGGCGTCGCGGAGCTAGCAGGAAAAGTTATGGGCAAGCGTGCACGGATTGGCATGCCTGCTGGAGTTCTCGGTCTCGACCAGCAAATGGCGGACCCGGGTTTCGCTTCTGTCGTTGGCCTTCTGCGCTATGCCGCAGAAGACGCGGCGGGGGTGGATATCGCTCAACTGGCGGCTGTCGCCAATGGGCAAAGCGTAATCGGGCGTCTCGGCGCCTGGTTCAAGGAGCACTTCTAACGAAGTGGGAGCAGGCGGCGTCGCCATACCGGCGGCATCGTCATTGGGAGCTAAAAAGGGAGACTAACTATGAAACTCAAGATTTCCATGCCGGACCAAACGGCAGATCTTAAGCCGCGTATCACGGTTGTTGGCGTCGGTGGCGCTGGCGGCAACGCGGTCAATAACATGATCCGTTCAAACCTGAGCGGCGTCGAATTCCTGGTAGCCAATACGGATGCACAGGCGCTGGAGCTTTCCAACGCTGATCAGCGCATTCAGCTTGGCCTCAGCCTAACGCATGGCCTTGGTGCCGGCGCCCGACCAGAAATCGGTCGCGCCTCTGCTGAGGAAGCGATTGAGGAGATCATCGACCAGCTTGGCCGTAGCCACATGGTGTTCATCACGGCCGGTATGGGCGGCGGTACGGGTACGGGTGCTGCACCTGTTATCGCCCGCGCTGCGCGTGAAGCTGGCGTGCTGACGGTTGGTGTTGTCACCAAGCCTTTCCACTTTGAAGGTGCCAGCCGGATGCGGCTTGCCGAAGAAGGCATTGAAGAGCTTTCCAAGCATGTCGATACGCTGATCATCATTCCGAACCAGAACCTGTTCCGGATTGCGAATGAACGCACAACCTTCGCCGAAGCCTTCCAGCTTGCGGATGATGTGCTCTATTCCGGCGTACGCGGCGTGACAGACCTTATGGTTATGCCTGGCCTGATCAACTTGGACTTCGCTGATATCCGCACCGTCATGGCCGAAATGGGCAAGGCGATGATGGGCACTGGTGAGGCTGAAGGCGAAGATCGGGCGACGTTGGCGGCGGAAGCGGCTATCTCCAACCCACTGCTGGATGATATCTCCATGCAGGGCGCGCGCGGCGTGCTGATCAACATCACCGGTGGTCAAGATATGACGCTGCTTGAAGTTGATGCAGCGGCCAATCGCATCCGTAGCGAAGTTGATGATGAAGCAAACATCATCTTCGGCGCGACCATGGACGGCGCGCTTGATGGCAAGATCCGTGTTTCCATCGTGTCCACGGGCATTGATATGGTCGCTGGTCAGAAGCCACTGCCGCTGGAGCCGTTCACGACGATCACTGGTGGTCGCGCAGAAGCAACAGTGACACCTGCTCCTGCTAAAGCCCCTGTCGCAGCAGACTTGGTTGAGACGGCTGTTGCCGAAGCGCCAACTGCAGAAGCCGAGCCTGAAGTAGAGGCACAAGCTGAAGCAGAGCCGGAGCAAGAAGTCGCGGTTGCGGCCCTCGAAGCAGAACCGGCTGTCGAAGCTAAGCCAGCTGCACCTGCGGCATGGACTTTTCCATCCATGCTTGGTCGCGCACCGCAGCCAAAAACGGATGAGGCGTTTATCGCACCAGCGGCTGAAACGCCGGCGACGCGTCCCGCAGCTGCTGCGGCTGCAACTGTTGCTCCACAGCCCGAACCTGCTCCTCAGCCGGTTGAGGCCGAGGTTGCTGAAGCAAAGCCGAAGCGCGCTTTCACCAGCTTGTTTGATCGCATGACTGGCGCAAAGCCAGGCGAAGCGCCAGTTGAACCGGCTGCTGAAGCTAAGCCGGAACCAACGCTTGAAGCCAACCCGGCTAAGAGCGCTGACGAATATCTGGAAATCCCAACCTTTTTGCGCCGTCAGGCCAACTAAGACTGGATTCTAGACCAGGTTAGCGGGGGGTTCTCCTCCCCTCGCTTCCCAGGCCGGCGGATCGGTATTGGGCGTTAGCGCCCATTTCCGGACCGCCGGCCGCTCCTGGGGCGACGGAGGCCGTGCTTGGATTGGCGGCAAGAGGCCAAGTATGGTTAACATTTCCTGTACCTCGCAGATGTACTATATGTCGGACTCAAAGCGGCCCCGCTCAGGAATCGGCGTTATTCCGGCGGCGGGCCCATAGGCATAAGCCAAGCAGGCGGACCATATGAAGCAACAGCGACCTTTCGGTTTGACCGGCCTTCGTCAGGCATTGTGGGCACTTACAGCGCTTGCTGTCGTGAGCTGCGGCGGCACGAAAGAAGACGTCTATGAAGAACAGCCCGTTGACGCGCTTTATAACGCGGCAATGGAGCAATTGCTGGATCAGGATTACCTGAAAGCAGCCGATTCCTTTGAGGAAGTCGAGCGCCAGCATCCCTATTCAGTTTGGGCAGCGAAGGCGCAAGTGATGAGCGCCTATGCCTATTTTCGGCGTGATCGGTATGACGATGCGATCAATGCCGTTGACCGATTTATCCAACTGCATCCCACCAGCGTCGATGCGCCCTATGCCTACTATCTAAAGAGCTTGGCCTATTACGAGCAGATCGTTGATGTGGGCCGTGACCAGCGCACGACGGAACGAGCACTCCGGTCTTTGGAAGAAGTGGTCCGCCGTTTCCCTGAAACGCAGTATGCCCGTGACGCGACCCTGAAGCTTGATCTGACCAAAGACCATCTGGCCGGTAAGGAAATGGATGTCGGCCGGTTCTACTTAAAACGCGGTGAGTTGCTGGCTGCGGTCAATCGCTTCAAACGTGTGATCGAAGAACAACAGACGACGAGCCATGTTCCTGAGGCGCTGCTCCATCTGACTGAAGCCTATAAGGCGCTGGGTCTGACCAATGAAGCGCGCCGGATGGCAGCTATTCTCGGCCACAATTATCCCGGCAGCCCTTGGTATGCCGATGCTTACGAACTCGTCGAAGGCGTTGAGCTAAAGAATTTCCCACGCCCGGATAAGCGCCAGTTCTATGAGCGCTGGGTTGACCCAGACTCCACCATCGCGAAGGCCAAACGGCGCGAAATTCCGCAGTTTGCTGCGACTCTGCCGGAAGACCTCAAAAACCCTAGGCCTAAAGTCGATGAGCCTTCCGAGGACGAAACGCCCGCTGTTGCCCGGGCCGTCGAACGGCAGCCAATCACGAAAGCGCCTGCAAAACCGGATGGCGCACCTGCCATAGTGCTGTCTCTTATACACATCTCCGAGCCCACGAGACCTCTCT
>CAJXVF010000158.1 GCA_913060845.1 uncultured Alphaproteobacteria bacterium
TGGGCTCGGAGATGTGTATAAGAGACAGGCGATATCGGCAGCGATTTGGCGGCGGGCAGACTCAGCGCTGAGAGCAGTCGCTGCAAGACCTGCACGGGCGTCGGCCTGGTCAGATTGTAAGGCTGATACAGTGGCAGCCTGCGCTGCGGCACGGCCAGCATTATCCTCAACCGTATCTTCGAGGTCTTGCGTGCGGAAAGCGACATCGGCCACGGTGCGGGATAGGGGTTCCAACCGCCGCTCGACTTCGGGCAGCAAGGCATCTGCAACGGCGGATGCATTCTGGGCAGCAGGGGCGGGAAGTGCGCTGACAGCAATCGTTAATGGTGCCTCGGCTTCCGCTGCTGTGCTGGCAAGTGAAGTTCTTAAGCTGTCGAGGATGGCTTGGGTCGGCGCTAAACCTGTAATGCTCAGCCCATTGTCATCCACTGCAGCCTCGACGCGGTATCCGGTGAGTTCTGGGATACTGGCGATGATAGCGTCAGCCTCGGCCTTAAGATCGGCGCGTGCGCTCCGCTCAAGCCACATATTACCGCTGAACCATAGGCCAATCGCAGCAATAACGGCGGCGGCAATCAAGCCTTTCCAGGGTGGTCCCTTGGATTGCTTAGCGCTGCTGGCAGACACGGCATTCAGCCGTTGCAGCAGATCATCACTAAGTTCTGCGCCGCTTTCGGGATTGATTGGACCGCTTACGTCAATCGATTGACGGTTCGCGCTCAGGAAGTCGACGAACAGGCGTTCAAGCTGTTGATCGATATCTGCTGGCGGCGGCCCTGCAGTGCGGACAGTCAGTAGTAGTGTCGGTGATGTTCGCAGGAATAGCTCAGCACCGCCGAAGTCCAACCGCCGCAGGTCGCCGCCTTCGGTTTCTCTTAGCGCATTGCGGGCGAATGTGAGTGTTGCGTTGAGCATGCCGGCGAAAAGCTCATCATCACTTTCGCCGTCCCCATCTTTGCGGCCAAACCCGCCATGGCGCGCGATGGGAGACCCTGTCGCTCTGTCAGCCACCAAGAATGCTTCGACCCGAAAGCGGGGGCGGTAGCGCAGCAGAATTTCGGCCTGTGAGCGACCGGTAACGCGTGAGATGATCCGTGCACGCCATCGGTCAAACGAGAGAGCGCTATCAAGCTTCTGGTCAACCTGCTCAAACGCCTGCTTGATTGCGTCTTTAACGGCGGCAGCGACCAGGCGGCCTGTTATTGGATAAAGCGCTTCAACCATCATATCGCGCGAATTGCGAATTTCTGCGCGCATTGATGAGACAATTAAGGGGGCCAGTGCGCTGGCGACACGTTCGTGGTCTCGTGCTTGAGCAGTGCGTAATACCTCGACCAGGACGGTTTCTACGCTCTCCGTTAGGGCTGGGCCGTCGCCAACGCGGGCGTCAATCTGATCAGCGCGGCGTTGCAGGTCTGAAAGCTGGGCGAGCTCACGCGAGAACAAAAGCTGCTTTAGCTCTTGCTCCGTCTGCGCGCCCATCTCTCCAGAGTCTGTCGTCATATGCGCCATTTACCGCCTGGGCAGAGTCTTTGGAACCTATAAATCCAGTGTGTTCGCTACCGTATACGAACCACTAACGCTACGGATCCAACGGTATTTATCCATTATTGTGGCATGGCACGGCGGTTCGCCCAAGCAATGTCTCATAGTGAGAATAAAAAAGTCTCATTTTGCCGGTTGTTTCAATGAATTATGAGATTTAGGTTCCACGCTTCCTTAACAGACCAGCTGGAGCGCAGCATGCGCAAGGCTCTATTCGCTACGTTAATCGGGGCTTGCTTCGTGATGGGCGGTGGTATCGCGGGCGCTAGCTTCATTCGCTATGTCGCCGCACCTGGCGTGGTCATGGCTGACCGGACATCTACCGATAGCCGCGTTGAGGAAGCCGCTGAGGTGGCTTTTGGGCCTATTCAAAAAGCTGATGAAAGTGCCTGTTCAGCCGAAGTTCCGGTTTGCGATGCTGCCTTCGCTGCTTTCATGTTGCAGGCTGTGTTAGGTGCGAATGGCGCCGGCGGAGAGCATTTGGCGGCTTTACGCGAAGATGCAGCCAAGAAAGTCGCTAACGCCGACCGTTAGACTGGACTGTCCTTGCAGCAAACGCCTTGGCCGGGAATACTCTAAGCCTGATTCTCTTGGGCAATGGAGCGGTGGCGCATGGCACGTCTAACAGCGTTCAATCTGAAGCAATGGATTGCGGATAATCGTGCGCTTTTGCAGCCGCCTGTTGGCAATGCGCAGCTTTACAAAACTACCTACAAAAACTTCATCATCATGGTGATAGGTGGTCCGAATGAGCGCACGGACTATCATGATGACCCTGGCGAAGAGCTGTTCTTTCAGGTCGAAGGGGACATCATCCTTCGTGTGATCGAAGACGGACAGCCGGTCGATGTGCCAATCCGCGAAGGCGAAATGCTGCTGTTGCCGCCCCATGTTCGGCATTCGCCGCAACGCCCTGCCGGCAGTGTCGGTCTTGTGGTCGAGCGGATCAGGCTGCCCGGCGAACTGGATGCGTTTGAATGGTATTGCGAACAATGCAACACCTGCCATCATCGCCGCGAGTTTGAATTGGCTGATATTGAGAAAGACTTGCCACCGGTTTTCGCCGAATACTACGGCGACGCTGCGCTTCGGACATGTGGTTCTTGCGGCCACGTAAATCCCGGCAAGCCCGGCTGATCCGGTACGATTGGAATAGGACTTAGACATATGCGTGCAGTTGTTTGTTCTGAATTTGGCGATCCTGAAAAGCTTGGAATTGGGGAGCTTGCTGTTCCTCTGCCGGGGCCGGGTGAGGTCCTGATCAATGTCGCTGCGGCCGCGATCTCGTTTGCCGACACGCTGATGATCCGGGATATGCACCAGAACAAGCATGATCTGCCATTTGCCCCCGGTATGGAGGTCGCTGGCACGATTGCCGCACTCGGAGCTGATGTAACCGGATTTTCCGTGGGCCAGCGGGCAATGGCGCTTGTGTATGACGGGGGCTATGCCGAGCAGGCAAAAGCGATGGCGACTGAAACCTTCGTGATGCCAGAAGGCGTATCCTATGAGTCTGCTGCTGCACTTTGCTCCGTATACCTGACAGCCCATTGCGCCCTGGCGTTTGACGCGCGTTTGGCTGCTGGAGAGACTTTGCTGGTCTTGGGTGCTGCGGGCGGCGTTGGGTTGGCAGCCGTTGAAGTTGGTAAGGCGTTGGGCGCAAAGGTGATTGCAGCTGCTGGCGGGCCCGAGAAGACCGCTGCGGCGACGGCTCACGGGGCTGACGCGGTGATAGATTACCGAAGCGAGGACTTGCGCGCTCGAGCTATCGAGCTTTCGGGTGGTGGGGTCGATGTCGTCTTTGATCCTGTCGCCGGTGATTACTATGAGCCTTCATTCCGGTCGCTAGATTGGGGTGGGCGCTATCTCACTATTGGTTATGCGGGGGGCGCGATCCCTAAAATTCCAGCGAACCTGCTGCTCGTGAAGAACAGAGCCGCGCTTGGCTTCGCACTGATGCATTACCGTCGCCATAAGCACGATTTATTGCAGCAATCTGGTGCCATTTTGCTGGATTGGGCGGCAGACGGCGTCATCAATCCGCATATTGCTGAAACCACGGGCCTGGAGGGTGCCTCCAAGGCAATGCGGGCTGTAATGGATCGTAAAGCCATCGGGAAGTATGTTCTGACAGTGTGATGGAACGCACTCCATCCGCGTGAGTTTCCATGAAGAGCGGCCTTATTTCACCGTATTTCACCCCCACTAAGGCACAGACCAGAGCTTTAGTGCGAACTCACAGGGAGTTATTCAATATGCTTAGTATTCCAAAGACATTGCTTATAGCTGTGGCTGCTGTCGCGCTGATGGGTGCCGGCGGTGATGGTGGTGGGGATGAGGATGAAAACAGCATCGTCTATCAGGCAGATATTCAAGACAGAGACAATCAATATGCCAGTGTGACGAAAATCTTGGTGTCGGGGCCAGATGGCGCTTTGAGTGCGTCTGGCTGGCGGGGCTTTGATCGACGCAACCAGAACCGAATTAACTATTCGGCAACACCAATCTTTGGTCATCTTTCTGAGCCGCGCTATAACAAAGAAGATTTCACTGAATACAATCGGATCGGCGAGGTTCGTGTTGATGGCAGCACGCTCGCTATCGTGTTGGATAAAGATGCGTCAGAGAAATTGGCAGACATTCGAATGCTTGCTGTTTTAAATCAGAATTTTGCTTTCGAGACCCGTGGCAGCCTAGAAGCCAGTGGCCCTGCCGCCGGTTGGCAGTCCCGTGGCCGGGTGGTTGGTGACGCTTATCTGATTGGTGATGGGGTAGCGCTGGCGCTTGTTCGCCCATTTGTCGTGACGGATTCTGGGCTCTGGTGACTTGGCGGCATATAAAGCGGGGGCGGACCCTTATAGCCTTTGCAGCGGCGTCTTTGATGTCGATGTCAGGTTATGTATCGGCAGCACCGCTTGAACCCAAAACCGTCACGCTGAGCCAGCCGGGCCCAAACGGCGGCAAGGTCGACCGTACCTATCACATCCTCATGCCGCCTAACTTGAGACGCGGCGAGCGCCCGCCCGCTGTCATCCTATTACATGACGCAGGCGATGATGCTTTAGCGGCAGTCTATCGCCATGGCTGGATCGCAACAGCGGCCCAGGCACGATTTGCGATTGTCGCACCTGAAGCTGGATTACAGCAGCAAGGGCGAGCAGAAGGCGGGTTTTTCAACGCGCGTGTTTGGAATGCTGGATCTAAAGCGGCTGCATCCTGGCAGGATGTCGCGTTTCTGGAGGCCGTTGCGAAGGATGCCGCTAAGCGGAAAACACTGGACGCAAAGCGCCTTAGCTTAATTGGCTTTGGTGAAGGTGGGGCGATGGCGCAGCGCGTGTTGCGGGAAGGAAGCGGCCGCTATGCCGCTTTCGCCAGTATTGCAGGCGCACTCTATGGCGCGCCGGAAGCAGCAAAGAATGCGCCGCTATACCTTTTGTTCGGCGCCGTTGATCCGACGAACCCTCTTAAAGGAGGGGACATCTATACGCCTTGGTCCGGTCAGGCGTTGGCACCTGCCGCTGCGAAAGCGATTCATGGCTGGCGGGTCGGCCTTGGCTGCCCGGATCAACCCGGCGAAGCCAGCCTCAATAATGGGGTTCATCGCAATGAATGGCGGGATTGCGCGGGCAGGGGCGCGCTGCAGGCTGTTTGGATGGAAGGCCTAGGGCGACAATGGCCGGGCACTGGCACTGGTCCATTGCCAGAGCGGGTGACGGGGCCGCCAAACGACGCCATATTCGCTCCATGGGATATCTGGCGATTCTTTGAAGCGCGTCGGTTGGCCCAACAAAACTGATACATAGATTAAGGAGAAGCGCGATGAGCATGCGCGCATGGCGGGTCGCTGTATGGGGTGGCCCGGATTCAATGAAACTTGAAGAAATCGCTGCACCGAAGCCTGGCCCAGGTGAGGCGGTCGTGGGTGTGCGCTACGCAGCGCTTAACTTCTTCGATGGCTTGATGATATCCGGCAAGTACCAAGTTAAACCGCCATTTCCATTCACGCCCGGCTGTGAAATTGCTGGTGAAGTGATTGCCGTTGGTGATGGCGTAGACTTGGCCATTGGTGCGCGGGTATGTGGCCAGCCAAATTGGGGGGCGTTCGCTGATCAGTGCGTTATGTCCGACAGTGCGCTTTGCCCAGTGCCGGACGTTGTGGACCTGAAAGACGCTTCCTGTGTTCCTGTTGTCTATCCCACGGGCCATATCGCACTTGGCCGCCGTGCGCACCTGCAGGCGGGTGAAACGCTATTGGTAACGGCAGCGGCAGGCGGTGTCGGCATTGCTGCGATCCAGTTGGGCAAAGCTTGGGGCGCTAATGTGATTGCGCTTGCTGGCGGGGCGGCGAAGTGCGCTGTCGCTAAAGCCGAAGGTGCTGATCATGCTCTGGACTACACAAGCGGCGAAGACTGGGTGGAGACTGTCCGCGAACTTACCGGCGGTAAGGGTGTGGATGTCATCTATGATCCGGTCGGCGGTGATATCTTCGACAAAGCGCTGAAAGTTATCGCGTTTGAGGGCAGGGCCGTCATCATTGGTTTTGCTGGGGGCGAAATTCAGAAGATCGCGTCAAACCGCCTGCTTCTGAAGAATGCGTCTGCCGTGGGCGCGATCTGGGGACGGTATCGGACCTGTCTCTTATACACATCTGACGCTGCCGACGAATAGAGAGGTGTAGAT
>CAJXVF010000159.1 GCA_913060845.1 uncultured Alphaproteobacteria bacterium
ACGAGATGTAGAGAGGTCTCGTGGGCTCGGAGATGTGTATAAGAGACAGGATGGCTATCGCGGACACCGCCCAGGCGCTCTTTGACGCCCGTCGTGCCAATGAGGATTTCAAATGGCTGACAGATAAGGACCGGCCAGAGACCCTTGCAGACGCCTATAGCGCCCAATCCGCATTGCTCAAGCTTTGGGATGAGGCTGGTGATGGTAAGATTTGTGGTTGGAAAATCGCGATCACTTCCAAAGCCATGCAGGCGCTCTGCGGGATTGACCAGCCCTGTGTTGGCGGCATGTTGGATAGCGCAATCCATGACAGCCCGATGCAAGCGTCGTTGAGCGATTACGGGCGGTTGGGCTTGGAGTTCGAGCTTGCCTTGCGCATGGGTTCTAAAGCTGGTGTTCAGCGCCAACCTTATGACGCCGCCAGCATCCGTGCGCATGTCGAGGCGGTCATGCCTGCATTCGAGCTGATTGACGATAGGAATGCTGACTACGAAGGCTTCGATGCGCATTCCCTAATCGCGGATAACACTTGGAACGCTGGCGTTATCCTGGGCGACGCTATTCCTAACTGGCAGTCGATTGATTGGATCACCCAGCCTGTGACGCTGGACTACAACGGAAAGACCGAAACTGCCGTCACGGGTGATGCGATGGGAGATCCGTTCGCGGCGTTGGCTGTCGTTGCCAACAATCTTGTGGACCGGGGGCTTAACCTGAAACCGGGGGACATCGTGATCACAGGCTCTACGCTTCAAACGCGGTTTGCCGCGGTCGGAGACCATGCAACGTACCAGATTGATGGCTTTCCTGGCGTCGAGCTTCGCGTATCGGAATAGTCGCAATCGGGTTAGCCATTGAAATTGCGAATGATTGTCATTAGCTTTAACGAATGAAACGTTTTGGCCTGACATTTGGCGCGCGCGCAGTCAAAAGCGTCCCAGCGATAGCATTGCCCGACGACTTGCTAGCGCAATCCTGTGTCGCATGTGCGCGCCAGGATGCTTCGGCTTTGGTCGTAGATGGCCTGCGTCACGAATATGGTGACCAAGGTGCCACGCTCCAAGATGTATCGCTTTGCCTGCATCCAGGTGAAATCCTAGCGCTTGTTGGGCCATCAGGTTGCGGTAAGACAACAACACTCCGCCTGATCGCCGGGCTTGAACGCCTGCAGGAGGGCGCGCTTCGAATTGGCGGCATGATGGCGGCGGCACCCGGGCTGCATGTCCCGGCGGAAAACCGGAATATCGGCATGATGTTCCAAGACTATGCGCTATTTCCCCACCTGACCGTCGCAGAGAACGTTGCATTCGGCCTTGGTCGCCTAGATAGCACCCAGCGTCGCGAACAGGCGCTTGAAGCGTTGGCTGATGTTGGCTTGGCGGAATTTGCAGATCGGTACCCGACAACGATGTCCGGTGGGCAGCAACAACGGGTAGCACTCGCGCGCGCTCTTGCACCGCGCCCCAATGTTGTTTTGCTGGATGAACCGTTTTCCGGGCTTGATGCAGAACTCCGGCGGAGTGTCCGCAGTGACGCAATTCATCTGCTGAAGGCTGCCGGTGCTGCCGCCCTGATGGTTACCCATGATCCCGAAGAAGCTTTGTTTATGGCGGAGCGGATCGCGGTCATGCGTGATGGTCGGATTGAGCAGTGCGACACGCCAAAAGCGCTCTATGACCATCCAGCTTCGCCCTATGTCGCGCGCTTCTTCAGTGAAGTGAACGAGTTTGCAGGCACTGTGCGCGCTAATTTGATCCGCACACCCATGGGCCTCGTTGAAGCACCAGGTATGGCCGATGGCGCACAAGCGCTCGTCATGGCGCGGCCTGAACATATTCTCGTTGGCGAAGCTGCGTTGGAAACTGGTGCTTCGTTTGCAGGCAATGTCAGCTTCGCGCGCTGGCTTGGTCGTACTGCGCTCATCGAAGTTCGTTTAGAAACTGGTGAGGCTGTATTCGCTAGGATATCTGACAAGAATTGGCCAGGTGAGGGGGAGGCAGTAGAGGTCGCCCTTGATCCTGAACATGTCCATGTTTTCGCTGGCGACCGAGATGCGGCACCGGTAATTGCGGATATGACGAAGCGCGACGGAGCTAATACGTCGGAAAGTCTCGCGTTCTCCGGCTGACTGCGCTAGGACACTCTGCAATAGAGCGACGTCTGCGTCGCGCACAGTTGAAAGGGCTTGGTTATGGGCGGAATTGGGATTTGGCAGATCGCCATTGTAGTCGTCGTTGTCATTCTCCTTTTTGGCGCGGGCCGTTTGCCGCGACTGATGGGCGACATGGCCAAGGGCATCAAAAGCTTCAAGCAGGGCATGAAGGAGGAACTCAACACCTCCGATGACGAAGAGGACCTGACACGGGTCTCTGATAAGCCGAAAGAAAAAGACAAGGCGGCGAATAGCTGAGTCTGACTTTCACACACATATTTCCCCTGATTTAGGCGCAAGCCCTCCATGCTGGATATCGGTTGGAGCGAATTTTTTGTTATTGGCGTGATCGCGCTGGTCGTTATTGGCCCGCGCGAGCTGCCGGCTGCTCTGCGTTCGCTTGGCCAAATTATTTCGCGCGCCCGCAGCCTTGCCCAGGATTTCCGGGACGGGCTGGATGATATTGCGCGCGAAACGGATGTCAAAAATATCACCAACAATATGATTGGTGACTTAGGCGGCAAATCCGATGATGAATGGATGGAGGCGGTCAACGCTGGCAAGCTTGAGAAAACGCAGACGCCGATAGATGGCGATGAAGCGAAAGCGATTGAGGGCGAGCCGACGGCTGAGCCCCCAGTAAATGACCTTGATGAAGAAGCGTTCGATGCGGCGGATGCTGAAGAGGTAGAGCTGGCTGCTGAGAAGAAGCCAAAGGACGCTCAACCATGAGCGGGGCTGAAAGCGAAGATAAGGCACCGCTCTTAGAGCATTTGATTGAGCTCCGCCGTCGGCTGCTTTGGTCGCTCGCTGCACTCCTCATTGCTTTTCTAGGAAGTTGGGCTGTAGCCGCTGAAATCTTTAACTTTTTGGCGCAACCACTTGCCGATGCATTTGGGGATCAAGAGGGCGCGCAGCTGATCTACACCAGTTTGCCGGAAAAGTTCTTTGTTAACATAAAGATAGCGTTCTACACAGCTCTATTTATTGCATTTCCGATCATCGCTAATCAGATTTGGAAGTTCGTTGCACCTGGACTTTATAAAAACGAGAAGGGCGCATTTCTGCCCTACTTGGCGGCGACGCCAATCTTGTTTTTCCTTGGCGGTGCAGTTGTTTACTTCGGTATTTTCCCGCTCGCTTGGAAATTTTTCCTTGGCTATCAGGATGTCGCTGGTGACCCAAATGCTGCTGGTGTGGTCATCGAGACCGTGGCAATGCCGAAGGTCTCTGAATATCTGAGCCTCGTTATTACGCTCATCTTTGCGTTTGGATTGTTCTTTCAAATGCCTGTTGTTCTGACGTTGCTGGCGCATGCCGGTATCGTCTCAGCCGATGGATTGGCGAAGAAGCGAAAGTACGCTGTTGTCGCCATGTTTGGCCTCGCAGCGGTTTTGACGCCGCCGGATGTTATCAGCCAAATCGGCTTAGCCGTACCGGGTCTGCTGCTCTACGAAATATCAATACTATTGGCCCGGCGGATCGAACGGAAACGTGAATCCTATTTCGATGATGACGACGATACCAAAGATGATTGATTCTGCTAATGAATCTCTGGAAATCGCTTAGCACTGGACAGGGGAGTCCACGGGCGGTTAGAACCGGCGCGAACCCTTGAAGGATCGCAAAGATGCTGGACGTCCGCTGGGCGCGTGAACACCCGGACGCGCTAGACGCTGCCATGACGAAACGTGGCGCGGAAGCTGTGTCCCCGGCTGTGCTGGCGCTGGACACCAAGCGCCGGTCCGCCCAAACCCGTTTTCAGGAATTACAGAGCGCGCGTCGGGACGCTTCCAAGGCTATTGGCCAGGCGAAAGCGAAGGGCGAGGATGCCAGTGAGGCTATGGCCGCCGTCGCAAAGCTCAAAGATGATGCGGCTGCTGCTGAAACTGACGCCAAGCAAGCGTCTGACGAGCTTGATGGACTGCTCGCTACATTGCCAAACCCGCCAGCTGATGATGTCCCGCCCGGTGCTAACGAAGATGATAACGTCTTCATCCGGGAAAATGGCACGCCGCGCGAGTTCGCGTTTGAGCCGAAGAGCCATATTGACCTTGGCGAACCACTTGGTCTTGATTTCGAAGCTGGCGTCAAGCTTTCAGGCGCGCGGTTCGTTGCCATGCGCGGCCAGATCGCCCGATTGGAACGCGCGTTAGCGCATTTCATGCTGGATTTGCATGTCCAAGAGCATGGCTATGCTGAAGTGCGCCCCCCTATTTTGGTGCGAAGCGAGGCGATGTATGGCACGGGTCAGCTTCCAAAGTTTGAAGAAGACTCCTTTCAAACAACCGATGGCCGCTGGTTGATCCCTACGGCCGAAGTGCCGCTGACCAATTTGGCAGCCGACACCAGCTTCGAGCCTGCAGACCTGCCGCTGCGCTACGTGGCGCACACGCCGTGCTTTCGCTCTGAAGCGGGCGCTGCCGGCAAGGACACGCGCGGCCTTATTCGCATGCATCAGTTCGATAAAGTTGAGATGGTGAGCATTGTCAGTGCTGATCAATCGGAAGCTGAATTGGAACGGATGACTGCTGCTGCTGAAACAGTGCTGCAACGCCTCGAACTGCCATATCGCGTGCTGCTGCTTTGCGCTGGCGATATGGGTTTCGGTGCGCGGAAAACCTACGATTTAGAGGTATGGGTGCCGTTTCAGGATAAGTATCGCGAGATTTCCAGCTGCTCCACATGCGGTGACTTCCAAGCCCGACGGATGGGCGCGCGCGTGCGCCGGACGGAAGGGAAGGGCACAGATTTTGCTCATACCTTGAACGGCTCCGGCGTGGCCGTTGGCAGGGCCATGGTGGCGCTTTTGGAGAACCATCAGCGCGAAGACGGCTCCATTGGTATCCCCGTCGCATTGCAACCCTATCTTGGCGGCCTGACTGAGCTTACGTCGGGGCAGGGCTGAGATTATGGCGAGCGCAAACGAGTGGCAGGTCGATCTGAGCAAAGCACGCGTGTTGCTGGTCAATGATGATGGCCTTGAAGCACCCGGCCTGAAGCTGCTTGAAAAGCTGGTGACGCCGCTTGCTCGTGAAGTGTGGGTGGTAGCACCGGAGCGCGAGGAGAGCGGCACAGGCCACGCGTTTTCGCTGCACAGGCCACTTCGGCTGCGCCAAGCCAGTGAACGCCGCTTTGCCGTTGATGGCATGCCGGCAGATGCCGCAATCATCGGACTTGGTGAAGTCATGCGGGATAATCCGCCTGATATCGTGTTATCCGGTGTCAATCGGGGTCCCAATATCGGCGATGACGTTATGTATTCAGGCACTGTCGGTGCCGCTGCGGAGGCTGCAATGTCCGGCTTCCCAGCGATATCGATGAGCCTAGACCGCGCGCCAGAGAATGAAGCAAAATGGGAAACCGTTGAGCGGCATATGGCTGATACGCTGCACTGGATTCTAGCAGCGTCTTGGCCGCTTGGTATGGTGCTGAATGTGAACTTTCCTGATGTCGGTCCAGATGCCGTTAAAGGCGTGAAAGTCGCGACGGTTGGGCGACGGAAGCCTGGCGGCGAGATCGCCAAAGGTTTGGACCCAGCAGGCAAGCCTTATCTCTGGATCAGCTCCAAGCGCATTTATGGCGATGTGTCTGCGGACTCAGACATTCAGGCGATCCGTGACGGCTATATCTCTATGAGCCCACTCACGTTGGATATGACGGATTACCGACATATCGCTGCCGCTCGGGAGAAGCTCGGTTGAACCTAGCGTCTCGCCGCATTCGCATGGTTATGGGGCTCCGCCGTGCTGGCGTGAATGACCCGCGCGTGCTTGGCGTGATGGAGCAGATTGAGCGCGAGCGGTTTATCCCGCCGGCATGGCAGATGGATGCTTATGAGGATGCGCCGCTGCCTATCGGGCATGGCCAAACCATTAGCCAGCCTGCCGTTGTTGGCAAGATGCTGCAGGCGCTGGAAGCTGGTCCCCGGATGCGTGTGTTAGAAATTGGCGTCGGCTCTGGCTATCAAACGGCAGCTCTGGCAGGGCTGGTGCGCGCCGTATTTGGTATTGAACGGATTAAGGCTGTCTCTTATACACATCTGACGCT
>CAJXVF010000160.1 GCA_913060845.1 uncultured Alphaproteobacteria bacterium
CGAGATGTAGAGAGGTCTCGTGGGCTCGGAGATGTGTATAAGAGACAGTCCCACTTCGCACCAGATGCCGTGCGCACTTTGCCTGCAGAGGAAGACCTATAGAGCGGCTGAGCAGCCACGGGACCGCTCATCGCGCGGCCCATCATGTAGCCAATCATCAACGGCATCCAAAGACCGCCGCCGGATGAAGCTTGCTGCTGTTGTGCAGGCTGCTGACAGGCCGCGGCGCCGTGTTCAGCCTCACAATCTTGCTGGCTTTGGTATTTCGGTGCGACGCGGGCGTGGTCCTCTTGGGCGGCTGCAAAACCTGCCGTGCAATCAGCTTCAGAAAGCTCACCGCCGACAATGCAGGCCTCAGCGCTGGAATATTGCAGTGCGTCCACCTGCTCCTCACACCCAGTGAGTGCCAGTGCAGATACGCTGACACCCATGGCGATCAACGCCACTCTGCCAGAGCGCTTGCGCGCAATCAGCGGCGGGCGGGGCGGAAATTTTTTGAACTTAGCCATAAGTCGTCTCCCGGATTCCTGAGCGCGCATATTAGAGCGGCGTTACTTAAGGATATAGAACTGATCCGAGCCATTGCCTACATCTTTACAAAAGAAACCGCGATTTAGGCACCAGATTGGCATCAGATGCTGAGATCTTCCAGATTGTAGTCCTTCATATCAGCGCGGGCGGCATCATCCCACGCGTAGGATAAGCCTGCATCAATGTGGGGCTTGTAGGCATATGGCTGCTCATCCGGGAACCGTTCATGGCGCGCGGTGATGGCATATCCCAGGATTCGCGCGCGGCGCTCAATCCGGGCCGCATCATAAACCGCGGCGGCGTTGTGAAGGCCGCCCGCTTCCACATCCAGCACGCTCCGTCGGCGATGAAAGCCCATATTTGCGGTTACCCGCCAATCCTTGCTGGTATTGGCGAAAGAGCCATGCACGGTCTGCCGATTGGAAATGGCAACATCGCCCGGCTTACAGATAATCGGTGCCGCACCAGGAAGGCGTTCCGATCCTGCCTCCGCGATCAACGCTTTGATGTCAGCCTTGCCAAGCTTGTGAGACCCAACAACGACCCAGAGCCCGTTAGCCGCTGTACAGCCATAAGGCTGACCCATGAAATTAAAACCGTGAGACCCTTGGTCCCAATCCGGCGCATCCCAGTGGGTGGTTCCGTCCTGATGCCAAGCGACCGAGGCGCCGAGGCCTGGCTCCTTGATGAACAGCGCCTCATTGAACGGCGCAAAGTCCTCACCATTGATCGCAGCGGCGACAGCCAGCAGCTGTGGGTGACCGTAGAGCCGCAGGCATGCTTCTGAGAATTGGAGAGAACCCAAGATCATGTAGACAATCTCATCCGGCGCATCTGTTGCAGCCTCAGGCTCGAACATTTTGACAGGGTGCCGGCCCTTAGCGAAGGACGTACCGCCAGCCGGATCACCCAATGGCTTTGACCAATAGAGGTTGGGTGCAGCGCATTCAGCCCCTATCGCAGGCCGTCCTGTCGCGTCCAAGAAAGCGCCCTTGCGGACGGGGTAGCGGCTACGAATGGCATCAACATCAGCCTTGATGTCAACGATATCCTCATCGCGCATCACATTCTCGAACACATAGAATCCTGTCCGCCAATAGGCTTCCAGAATGCCTGGGGAGAGAGCGCCGTCATCGGTGAAGGTGATAGGTCCGCGGTTGCCAAGCGCCATCGCGCGCGCCTCGCCCTCGGCCATGTAAGCCTGCATATCGCCGGTACGCGCGCCATAGTCGATTGTGATATCCGGCATAGCGAAAGCCCTGAAAGCAGTGTGCGTTTCCGGAAAGGTTAGAGGAAAATGGCCAGTTGCGGCAATTGGGCTAATTCAAGCGTCGCCACTAGCGACCCTGCAAACCATTAGATTGGGCGGCGTATTTTTCAAGATTCGCTTCCATTTGGTTAGCGAACCAGGCCGGTCCGGCATTCTGCGGTGGGCCTAAGGCTTGAGCTGAGCGAGGCGACGTTGCCGGCGCGGGCTGCCGTGCCTCATTCTGGCTTGAGGCTTGCGGCTGGCCGTTCCTGCGAATGAACGAATCCAGTAAGTCCCCTTCGGTCTTGGTAAGCGCCAGACCATTGGCGGCAGCAGTGGCTGCAGCTGTTGCAGCGTCAGTATTTACAGGCTGCGCAGGCGCTGCGCTAGCACGCGATGGCAGTGGAATCGGCTGTGGACGCTGCGGATTCTCAATTGCAAAGAACTTCGGCCCGCCCTTCGCCGTAAATGGCAGAGAGGCTTGAGCTACTGCCGGATTCAATGATGCAGCGGCTTGCGGGACGGCCTCACGCGGTGCCGCCATCAGCTGACCTGAAGGGATGAGGCCCCTGGGTTGCGGCGCAGCAGCTAGTTCAGCGCCTTCATCCTCGCCGAAGAATAGACTAGCCAGCGTGTTCGATGCGGACATACCGGTCGCTTCTTCCACCGCCATGGTCGCCCCAGCGGCCAGTAGCCCGATTGGCCCACCATATAATCCGCCACCCAAAGCGCGGGCATGAACAGAAATTTGATCGCCTGTGATGGCGCGGTAGATGGTCGAAACGATCGGCAAATGATGCAGTGGATTGATGACATCAATAAGGTCATCAAAGGTGAGGTCCGCTTCTTCTTTTTCATTCTGGCCGTCAGAAGGAACCTCAGCCGGAACCTTAGCCGGACGCGCCAGGGCTGCCTCAGCGTTGGCGGGCACCGGGCCGGTCAATTGAAGCGTTTGTACGGCGGAAATGCCCATCCAGAGTCTCCTGCTACACGAAGGTCGATGTGTTTAATGCAAGGATGAGGCCATCAGGCCATATCGTTCACTGCTTTGTTTTTACAGTATTTATTTCCAACCCCGTCAATCCTTACGACTGATACAGCACGGCAAGGACTGCCGGGCGGCAGAAGCTGAAGTGACAAGAGGCTAACGGAATCCGAGCGCTAAATCCGCGTCCTAGTACGCCCACAAAGGTATGTGGCGCCCCTGCATCATGGGCGCTATGGTCCGGCACCGATTTCACCTGGGAAGGCATGATTGATGCGGTTCATGAGGGAACGCGACGAGCGGGACAAGCACTGGCAAACTTGGCTCATGAAACGGGCAAGGCCGCTTGTCTTTGCAGTCGCTATGGTGATTTTTCTGGTCTTCGTACTTTTGTTCCACGAAGAACCCCCAGAAACTTACGAAGTTGGCGTAGTGGATTGTCTGCAGGCGTTTAACGTGGCATAACTCGTTGCAAGAGGTTGCAGGGCTAAAAAGTCCAGCGCTTCCGACCTAGTCCGCAAATGCGGCAAACCCAAGCAATTAGACTTGGGCAGATTTTCAACAGGAGGACGATCAATATGAAATTTGGCACAATGATGCTGGCTGCTGGCGCACTTGCGCTGGCGATTCCGGCAGGCGCGTCTGTCGCGTCCGCCGATGGCCACATGGTCAAAGGCCCTAAAGTTAGCTGGAAGCTGTCCCTTTGGGGCAAGCGTCGCGCATTTACTGAAGGCATGGAGCATGTTTCCGAGCAGGTCGCCAAAAAGACCGGTGGCAACTTCACGATCCGCCTTTACTACGGTGGTCAGCTCTCCAAGAGTAAAGAAAACCTCGATGGCATCAGCCTCGGCGCGTTCGAAGCCGCCACGTTCTGCGCGGCATACCATCCGGGTAAGAACGAGCCACTGAACGTTCTCGACCTGCCATTCCTGCCGGTTAAGGACTTTAAAGCTCAGCGCGCCATGAACGATGCCGTTTATGCGCATCCTGCTTCGCAGAAAGCTTTGGCCAAGTGGAACGCTACGATCTACATGGCGAATATCCTTCCCCAGTACGAATATATGGGCAAAGGCAACCCGCCTCAGTCCGTCGCAGACTTCAAGGGTAAAACCCTGCGTGCTCTTGGTGGGATGGGCGCAGCTGCTCTGTTGATCGGCGCTACGCCTTCGACAATGCCAGCTTCTGAAACCTACACCGCACTGCAGCGCGGCACGGTTGACGCAATTGGCTTCCCGTACACCTACACGTTCGTTTCCTACAAGATTGTTGAAATCTCTGATTGGGTTACGACAAACATGAAATTGGGCTCCGTTAACTGCCCAACGGTGTTCAACACCAACTCCTACAATAAGCTGCCGCAGCAGTACAAAGACCTGCTGGAGAGCCTAAAAGATGGCGCTTATGCTTCGATTGAAAATGCCTACGTAGCCCAAGATGCCAAGAACATCGCGGACTGGAAGGCAGAAGGCCGTCTCAAAATGGTAGAGATCCCTGAGAACGAAATGGCTGAATTCCGCAGAGTCGCGGGCCAGCCAGTTTGGACGAAGTGGGTCGAAGACCACAAAGATAAGTTCGCTGCTCAAGAACTTTTCGACATCGCTTTTGCGAAGGCTACTGGCAAGTAAGCCACTGCTGACTTAGGCGGGTTCGGGCCGCTCCACCGGGGCGGCCCGAATCATTTCTACCCTCAATCCACTATTTTTTAGCGTGGCTATGTGCCCGGGAGGCGACCGTTGATCGCTCAAACAGACCTATCGCCTGGGGCGGCAATGCTCCATCGCGTGGATGAACGCTTTTTCGTCCTTGAAAAATTTCTGAGCTATATTGCAGCACTTGTGATCCTCGGGATCATGGTGATGGGTACGTTTCAAGTTATAGCCCGTGTCGTCTTTCAGGCGCCCATCTACGGCTATAGCGATATGATCGAACAGATCATGACGGTCTTCGCATTCCTTGCGATCTCTTACACCCAGCGTCTCGGCGGCCACGTCCGCATGGAACTTATTCTGGGGCGGATGTCGGGCCGTACGCTTTACTTCTTCGAAATCCTTGGCACGGCAGCAGCTATCGGCGTCATCCTGATTTTGACCTATTACGGCTACACCCACTTCTTGCGCGCTTTTGAAAACGGCGACAGCACGATTGATGTGAATATGCCGATCTGGCCTGCGAAACTAATGGTCCCGCTGGCATTTTCCTTCCTGCTTGTCCGACTTTCCATCCAATTAGTCGGGTTTGTCCGCCTGTTCATGCATCCAAGCGAGCAACTGATTGGCGTTCCTAGAATGGAGACCGTTGACGACATGGCTCAAGCCGAAATTGATGCTGGCCTTGCCGGCGAGGCAGAAAAAGTAAAAATTGCGAACCGTAACGAGGGGCAGCCCTGATGGACGAGCTTACTGTTGGGATTCTCGTCACGGTCGGCCTGCTATTTGCGGTCTTCCTTGGCGTTCGCGTATTCGTAGCGGCGGCTATCGCTGGCATGGTTGGCCTTGTCGCTATGATTGGCTGGGACGCTGGCGCCGGTATCGTCGGCACCATCCCGCATTCCAAATCGGC
Organism: uncultured Alphaproteobacteria bacterium; assembly: GCA_913060845.1. GTDB lineage: Bacteria > Pseudomonadota > Alphaproteobacteria > Bin95 > Bin95 > VMCJ01. The sequence continues at coordinate 5,325 of CAJXVF010000160.1, forward strand.
AAACTACGTGTTGAGCGTGTTGCCGATGTTCATTCTGATCGGTTTCATCGCTTTCCACGCCGGGCTCACCCATTCGCTGTTTAATGCAGCGAAAGCATGGGTCGGTTGGGTTCCGGGTGGCTTGGCTGTGGCAAGTGTGTTTGCGACAGCCGGGTTTGCCGCTGTCTCCGGAGCATCGACAGCAACCGCTGCCGTATTCTCCCGCGTCGCCATCCCTTACATGCTTGAATATAAGTATGATCGACGACTGGCGGCTGGCGTGGTCGCAGCAGGCGGTACACTCGCCTCACTGATCCCGCCGAGCGCGATCCTCGTCATCTACGCGATCATCGTTGAAGAATCAGTCGGCACCTTGATTTTGGCTGCCTTCATTCCTGGCGTTATATCTGCGATCATCTACGCGATGCTGATTATTGGTCAGTGCTGGATGAAGCCAGAACTTGGTCCGGCTGTTCCTTCACCGCCGATGATGGAACGCATCAAAACATTACCGGGCACGCTCCCGATCGTCGCAGTTGTTGTCATCATCTTCAGCGCGATGATGATGGGCTGGGCTACGCCGACGGAAGCTGGCGCCCTAGGTGCGAGCGTCATTCTCTCAATTGCACTCGTCAATGGCATGAAATGGCATTCCCTTCGGGAAGCCCTGATGGAAACCGCCAAGCTGACGGCGATGATCTTCAGCCTGATTTGGGGCGTGTTGATCTTCGTGCGGTTCCTTGGCTTTGCCGGTTTGCCAGAAGCCTTTGCCACCTGGATTGTTGGCCTGCCATTCCCGCCGATTGTCATCATGATCTTTATCCTGTTAGGCTATGCCGTATTGGGCACTGTCTCTTATACACATCTCCGAGCCCACGAGACCTCTCTACATCTCG
>CAJXVF010000161.1 GCA_913060845.1 uncultured Alphaproteobacteria bacterium
AGATCTACACCTCTCTATTCGTCGGCAGCGTCAGATGTGTATAAGAGACAGCCCCCCTGGCGGACTTCAAGCGCACCGGATGCAACGAAATACATGGCCGCGCCTCTGTCCCCAACTGACAGGATTGTTTCGCCGGGCGTCGTGAACCGCGTGTCAAACGCTCGCGCCAGTTTCCGCCGTTGCTTGGGGTCAAGCGCTTCAAACAGCGGCACGCGATTTAAGAGGGCGACGGGCTTAAGCGTCAGGTCTAGCCTGGGTGGTTTAGTCGCTTCGTGTTCACGGCGATCCAAGTCAGTGATCAAACTATCATGCAATTCCTGGCCGATGACGCCGTCATTTAGGAGCCGCCGGTACTGCTGACGCTCGCGGCGGAGTGCGGCATAGGCGATCAATGTGCGCTCAACGGCGCTTGCATATTTTGGATATTGCGCGGCGATTACATTGATTTCGGTGTTGATATCCTCGTGCCGCATCTGCATGAACTGAACGAGATTAGCGGCGGCATCTTCACCGATCATCGGCGGCATTGTGGTTTCAGCGAACCGGGCCAGTTCCCGTGCGACGCGCTCGCCTTCTAGCAGTGTGATGAAGTGCAGCTCAATCGCGGACCGAAGCGGCGCATCCAGATGAAAAATGCGCTGAAGCCGGATTGCTAATCGATATGCAGGGGATGGCTTCAGCGCCTCCTTCGCCGCTTGTTGATACCCTTCCCGCCCACTTAAGCGCGCTGCATCAGCGATCCGGTCAGCATCCAAGCGCAGCATGCCAGCGGCACGGGGACCAATGGCACCATCTTCAAACGCTTGACGGATCAGGCGCGTTTCCTGGCCGCTGATGATGGTGAGCCCCAAACGGAGGCGTTCGCCGAACGGAATACGCTCATCGCCTGCTTGCGCCTCAGCTTGCGCCACGACCTGTTCTTGTTGCGCACCCAAGGCCGCTTCAACAGCGAGCAAAGCCTCTGGCTCCAAATGACGGGCGCGGACAAGATCACGGACAACGGTGCGGACACGTTCTAGCGCACCAGCAATAATTTTCTCCCGCAGCGCCATATCCGTCGATGAGAGCTTATTGAGGCCAAGCTTTCGGGTTAGCCATGCCAAGGTCGAGGCGTTCAGGAAGATTGTTGCGAGCGTATAAGATGCTGCGATCGCCGCCAGCATGCGCGCATCCTCGCCAAGCACGCTCATATCAGCGATGGAGATCGCCAGCACCAACGTCACGGAGCCACGCACCCCGCCCCAAATGACCAGATAGCTTTGTGGACGGGTCAAGGGCGCCGTCAGCCGGAGGGCTGCCATAAGCGGCAACAGGCCAAACAAAATCACCGCCCGTGCCGCCATCGCACAAAGATAAACAAGGAGTGTGAGCGGCGCGATTAGCCAGCCAAGCTCACCGATCAGGCCGGGCACCAAGCTTGTCGCAATCATCATAATCAGCGCATTCGCCCAAAAGCCGATCTGCGCCCACACGGCTTTCACGGTCTGCCAGTTCCCTGGCCCCATGCGCATGAATCCGGCCCACCCCGTGGTGAGACCTGCAAATACGACAGCAACAACGCCGGAGCCGCCAAAAATCTGCTCCGAGATAATGAAAGCGCCATAAGCCACAATGACTGTAATCGTCGCCTCAGCGACCGTAGATCGCACAAGCAGCGGGTATATTCGGCTAGCGATAACGGCGATGCTCCAACCTACAGCAGCGCCTGAGCCGAAGCTGTACAAAAACCCAGTTACCAATCCGCCGAGCGACGGCTCTGCCTCATTCCGCATAACGGCGAGCAACAGCCCGAATATCGTGATCGCAGCCGCATCGTTCAGCAGGCTTTCGCCTTCAAGGATTGTCAGCAGCCGACGCGGAGCCCCAATTTCCCGGAATGTGCTGACAACCGCGCCGGGGTCCGTCGTCGCGACGGCAGCACCGACCAGGAGACAAGCCAGAAGCGCCATGGGCGAGGCTAGCCACAGCATCACGCCAATAGCGCCAGTCGCAGCGACAACGGCCAGAACGGCCATCGCCAATACAGCAGCAGAATCCGCCAGCAGCCGGCGAACGTTCACGGCTAGCGTCATATCAAACAGAAGCGGCGGCAAAAAGAAGTACAGCAAAGCCTGGGAATCAAGCGCTAATTGCTCAACGAACCATTGGTCGTAGGTGTCGAGCGAGCCCCGAAAAATCTCAAACCCAAAAATAGATGTCGCCAGGCCATGGCTAAGCCCAAGTGCTGCCAGCAGCACTGCGACTGGCTGGCCAAGCTTCCGCGCCAAGGTTACTGCCAGGGCGGCAGCACCCAATAGGGCAATCAGCACAAGGAGAATGACTACGGCGATGCTCATGGGTCAGCAAATATTATGGGCCATTTCAAGGCCTAAGCGCAAACCAAGCTCGGCATCGCAATAAATTTAGGCTTAGAATACGCCGCGACCGCGCGCCTCTTGATACCGCGCTTCACGATCCACCTGAATATCGCGGTGGGGGCGGAAGCTGTCCGTTTGGGCGGCGGCCCACCAATCTGCATAGCGTGTTGCGCCTGGGTCTTCGATCAACTGGTCACAGGTGATGAACGGATAAATCCGATCAATCGCCCGCAGCTCATTCGGGCTGATGCGGTGATGCAGATGATGCGGCTCAAGCTCGCTTGGATGATCGAGCCCGGCAGCCGCGACGATCTCTTTCAGCGTTTCGATAGTGTGGTCATGGAAGCGATGCACACGTTGGGCTTTGTCCTCAACAACCAATCCGCGCTGGCGAAGCTTATCCTGGGTCGCAACGCCAACTGGGCATTCGCCGGTGTGGCACTTCAATGAATGAATGCAGCCGACCGTGAACATGAAGGCGCGGGCGGCATTGGTCCAATCCGCGCCAATAGCTGCGTTAGCTGCAATATGAAACGCGCCAGTCGCTTTACCTGCGGCTGCAATGCGCACCCTGTCACGAAGGCCGGCGCCGACAAGCGCGTTCCGTGTCAGCACCAGCCCCTCACGGAGCGGCATGCCAACGTGATCTGCAAATTCCTGGGGCGCAGCACCCGTGCCGCCCTCACCGCCATCCACAACGACGAAGTCGACCGTCGTATCCAGTTCATGCATGGCCTTAGCCATAGCGAATACTTCATGGGGCTGGCCAACGCAGAATTTCAGGCCGACAGGCTTACCGCCGCTCAATTCCCTGAGTTTCGCTGCCCATTCAATCATTTCCCGCGGGCTATTGAAGGCGCTGTGGAACGCTGGAGAGATACAATCCGTACCAACTGGAACGCCCCGCGCTTCGGCGATTTCTTCAGTCACTTTTGCACCCGGCAGCATCCCGCCGTGGCCGGGTTTGGCCCCTTGGCTAAGCTTAATTTCGATCATCTTGACCTGGGGGTCTTGTGCAGTCGCCTGGAACGCGCCTTCATCAAAAGACCCATCACGGTTACGGCACCCGAAGTAGCCTGACCCAATTTCCCAAACGATATCGCCGCCATGCTTGCGGTGATATCGGCTGATCGAGCCTTCGCCTGTGTCGTGATAGAAATTACCCCGTTTCGCACCCAGGTTCAGCGATTCAATGGCGTTTGCGCTTAATGAGCCGAAGCTCATGGCGGAGATGTTCAAGAGCGATGCCGAATACGGCAGCTTGCAATCCGCCCCACCCACATCAACCCGCAAATCGCCTTCGCAATGGGGACGTGGGGCCATGGAGTGCGTGATAAACTCGTAGTCACTGGAGTAGACGTTCAAGCGCGTCCCGAACGCCATTGCGCTTTCCTGGCCCTTTGCCCGCGCATACACGACGGAGCGACTGTCCCGGTCAATTGGCCGACCCTCAAGATCCCCCTCAACGACGTATTGGCGGAGATAGGGCCTAAGTTCTTCAAAAACCCACCGAGCGCGGGCAATAATTGGATAATTCCGCATCAAGGCGTGATGGCGCTGGTTCATGTCCCAGAGACCAAGCAGCACTAGGCTGCCAAAAATCGCGACTGCCCACCACGCATGGACTGATGCGGTAAGGCAGATCAACGCAACCAGAAGTCCGACACATGCAAGCAGAAATCCGCCAAGGCGCTTTACGATCGCTGGGATATGCAACCGACCAAAATCATTATCTATCGCCAAGGCTTGCTCTCCGCCGAATGCCGTTCTGTGTTCAGACTACTCTCTGACAATGAGAACCGAAGCCGTTGTGTTCCGTTGCACCATATCGGCTGTTGGGCCGATCAGGCGGTCGGCTAGTTCTGGCCTGTGGGATGACATTACGATCAGGTCGGCGTCAAGCTTCTTCGCCGCCGCTACAATCTCCCGGAAGGTCCGGCCAATTGCGACATGGGATGTGACCTTATAATCAGCCAACTCAGCATTAACGACGTCCGCCAGGGCGTTTGTGGCACCCGCAACAATCGTCGTCTCAATATCCGGCGGTAAGTACTGCGCTGTCATTGAAGTGCGCACTTCAGGCACGACAGTCATGACATGCATGGCGGCGCCGAACGAGTCCGCGAGTGCCTTAGCCGTTGGCATCGCTTTGGCCCAGGAGCTTGGTTCAGAGAGGTCAATCGGAAGCAGGATGGTCTTATACATATCAAGCGCTCCCCTATGCTGTCGCCGCAGCGGTCGCCGTTGGAACCCGGCGGCGCTGGACCATGATGAGTAAGGCTAAGATCAACAAGGCCGGAATGTAGGCCAGATACTTGCTCGGCGTATCGGCAGGTTTCAGGACTTCCAAAATCTGCTGATTCCAATCTAGACCGATCTTCTTGGCCGTTGAATCAAAGGCCGCGTCATCGATGATCGTCTTGCCATCATTCTGCGCGACCGTCAGGCCAACTGCTGCGAGCCTGGCTGTACCGTCTGCGCCTTCAGGCACAGGAAGGACGACGACCCATTCCCGTTTCGAGCCCACAGCATTTACACCGGCAATTGTCATACGAAGTTCAGCGCCTGGAGCCGTATTCCCCAGCGCTTCCGCCAGTTGGGCCGGAGGCACGGAATTATAGGGTAGGAAGGCTTGGTCCATCCAAAAGCCGGGGCGGAAGAACGTGAATGCCAGGAGCAGCAGCACAGCCGTCTCCCAGATCTTGTTCCGTGCAAAGAACCAGCCTTGGGTGGCGGCGGCGAATAGCAACATCGCTATCGTCGCCGTTATGAATATGAAGATGCCATGTATCCAATCAACGCCAATCAACAACAGATCCGTGTTGAAGATGAACAGGAACGGCAGCGCTGCGGTGCGAAGCGAATAGAAGAATGCCACGAACCCAGTTTTTATCGGGTCACCCCCCGATATCGCCGCCGCCGCAAATGAGGCAAGTCCGACAGGTGGCGTCACATCCGCCATGATGCCGAAGTAGAAGACGAAGAGGTGGACCGCGATCAACGGCACGATCAGCCCGTTTTCCTGGCCAAGCGTTACGATGACCGGGGCCAGCAAGGCTGAAACGACGATGTAGTTGGCCGTTGTCGGCAGGCCCATGCCCAGGATTAGCGATAGCACCGCCGTCAGGAACAGGATGGCGAGCAAGTTACCGCCACCCAGCACCTCAACCACGTCCGCCAATGCAGAGCCAACGCCCGTTTGGCTAACGGCACCAACGATGATGCCTGCTGTGGCCGTCGCGATGCCAATGCCGATCATGTTGCGAGCGCCAGAAATCAGGCCCTCAATCAGCTCATTAAAGCCGCGCTTGGCTTGAGTAGAGAGATCATTCTGCTTGCGGAAGAACGCCATGATCGGGCGCTGCGTCACAAGAATGAAGATCATGAATGCGGATGCCCAGAAGGCCGAAAGGCCAGGCGACAAACGGTCCACCATCAGCGCCCATACAAGCACCACGACTGGCAGGATGAAGTGCAAACCTGACTTGATCGTTGGCCCTGGAAGCGGCAACGCTGCGACAGGTGCATTCGGATCATCCATCTTCGGTTCGGGATAATTAGACCCAAACTTCAGAAGACCGACATACACGGTAGTCAGCAACGCAAAGATCACATAGGGAGCCGCCGAACCAAACGTCGGTTTGATCCAACCCATGCCGTAACCCGCATTTCCCAGATGATCGGTAATTTTCACCCCACCTCACCATGAATTATACCCGGAGTCATAGAGAAGCCGAATTTGATGGCTTGACCTTTATGTTTGAAGCGATTCAGCTATGTCGATGA
>CAJXVF010000162.1 GCA_913060845.1 uncultured Alphaproteobacteria bacterium
CGAGATGTAGAGAGGTCTCGTGGGCTCGGAGATGTGTATAAGAGACAGCCGCCAATACCGAGCCCGCCCCCCTCAGAGCGCTGCAGCAGGACAACGACGACAAGGGCTGCCGCGATCAGAATATGGATCGTCAAGATGATTGGAACCATGGTTTCCAAAGCTTTCATATGGGAGCGCGCATAGGTTCGCGCAGCGCGACCGTTCGATTTGACCCACTATGTACAGTCAGAAGCCCAGAGTTTCTAGGCGCAGGTTGCCGCTATACCCAAGAAATCTTCCGCCTTCAGGCTAGCACCGCCGATCAAGGCACCATTGACGTTGTCCAGCGCCATTATTTCCTTGGCGTTAGACGGCTTCACCGAGCCGCCATAAAGCAACCGAATCCCACCGCCGGCTTCGGCGCCCAACATGTCTTCAAGTGCCGCCCGCATAGCTTTATGCACAGCCGTGATTTCATCCCGCGTCGGCGTCCGCCCACTGCCGATCGCCCAAACCGGTTCATAGGCGAGTGCGATTTTACTGCCATCAACACCATCCGGCGTGCAGGCGCGCACCTGGCGAGCCACAGTTTCCTCAGCTTTGCCAGCCAGTCGCTCCTGCTCGGTTTCACCAACGCAGATGATTGGCTTGAGGCCAGCCCGCAGCGCGGCAGAGGCCTTTGCCCAGATAGCAGGGTCGCCTTCTCGATGGCCATCACGGCGCTCTGAATGCCCGACAATAACGTAAGCACAGCCCATATCTGCCAGCATTTCGGCAGACACATCGCCTGTGAAGGCACCTGAAATTTCATTGTGGCAATCTTGCCCGCCAACGTGCGCGCCCGACCCAGCCAATGCGGTTCCGACACGTTGTATGTGGAGATAAGGCGGGCAGACGAGCAGCTCCGTGATTGCTGGCGCAGATGAAGCTCCAGCTGCGATGCCCTTTGCTAACGCATCAGCGTCCGCGCCGAGGCCATTCATTTTCCAATTTCCGGCGATCAGGTATTCGGGTTGGCTCAAGGCAAAATCCTTATTTAATGCGACAATTCGGGCAATCACACTCGAATCAAGCGTATGTGACACCATATAAAGCGATCATAAAGGGCGAAATGTCCAATTCCAGTCCGTTGCCGGATTGCCGGACGGTCATGACATCCCTATGATCAGCGGCCTTATCCGGCCTATCCTTTTATCAAGACACAGGGTCCGTTCATGCTCATCGCAATGCGCAAGCAAGCCGCCGGTTGGGTGGCTAAAATTCTGTTCGGGCTTCTCATTTTGAGCTTCGCAGCTTGGGGTATCGGCGATTATCTAACGCCTGAAGCCAATCCTGTGCTGGCCGAAGTCGGTGAAATTGAGGTCCGCCGCGACAATGTAGATGTCGCCGAACGTCGCCAGCTTGAGCAGATGCGACAACTGCTTGGCGCACGGTTCGATGTGTCCTCTCTGCCCGAAGGTGCCATCCGCGCCGCAGCGCTGGATCAGCTGATCGGTCAGGCTGCGCTTGATATGGAAGCACGGCATCTTGGCGTCACGGCGGGCGAAGATGCTGTCCGCAACGCCATCATGGCCAATCCTGCTTTCCAAACACAGGCTGGAAATTTTGACGCGAACCGCTTCCGTCAAGCGCTCTTCAATGCTGGCATCGGCGAAGATAGCTATGTGAATAGCTTGCAAAAAGAACTCGTGCGCCAGCAATTGGGTGAGGCCGTCGCGATTAAGTTGCCGCCGCCGCAGCCTCTGGCCGAGATGATGTATGCCCTGGAAACCCAGACCCGCGCGATGGCAACAGCGAGCCTGCCACTAAGCGCTGTCACGCCAATCGTACCAACAGAAGCACAGACCAAAGAATACATCGCCGCCAATGCCGCGCGCTTCGCCGAGCCAGAACGCCGGGACATTCGCGTACTCTATATCTCCGTCCCCCGCGTCGCCGCAGCCACTGAAATCACAGATGCAGACGTCGCTGCGTATTATGAGGTCAACAAGGCAAGCTTCGTGCAGCCTGAAGTGCGCACACTAACCCAAGCTTTGTTTAGCGACGCAACAGCAGCCAAGACCTTTAAGCAAATCGCGCCTGCGGACCCAGAAGCCTTCGCGACCGCCGCTGAAGTAGCGGGCGCATTGGTGACAGACCTTGGCCCGCTGCAACGCTCTGCCATCTTCCCGGCGTCTGTTGGCGAGACCGTTTACAGTCTCTCAACAGAAGGCCTGACCGAAGCACATGAATCCCGGCTTGGCTGGCATGTTGTTCTTGTTTCAAAGATTGAGCCTGAGAAAACAACGCCGCTCGCGGAAATCAAACCCGCCATCACGGAGCAGCTACGCCAGGAACGCGCCAATAGCGGCCTGATCGACGTCGCCAATGCCGCTGAGGATGCTTTGGCTGCTGGTGGTGATCTGGAAGCCGCAAGTAAGTCTGCCGGTCTCGCGCCGATTACCGTGACCGGTTACAGCCGAAGCGGAGCCGATGGATCAGGCCAGCGCCTACATGGCCTGCCAAGCGACCAAACCTTTATCAACACTGTCTTTGACCGCAATGTTGGCGACCAGAGCGGCCTGATCGAGTTGAAAGACGGGTCATTTGTGTCCCTGATCGTCGACAAGGTCACACCTTCTGCGCCGAAGCCTTACAAGGATGTCCAAGCGGACGCCGCCAAGGCCTGGCAATCCGAGAAGCAATCTGAAGCTGCTCTCGCCCAGGCAAAAGCCATTGGCGAAGCAGCCGACGTGACGGCGTTCAAAGCGGCTGCAACAGCCATTGGCCTATCCGTCACAGAGTTTGCGCCAAAGACCCGGCAGATTCTGCAACAGGAAACCGAGCTTCCGGCACATCTGATCGAAAGCGCGTTTGCAGCTGCGGAGAAAACATCCGTTCAAGCAATCAATGGCGATGCCGTAGCAATCGTCTACGTTCAGTCGATTACAAAGCCAACGTTTGATCCGAAGGGCGAAGCGGAAGCCGCATACTTGGCGCAGCTCGCCAATGTTTACGCGAATGATCGTGTTGAGGTTCTGGGCGCCGTCGCGCGCGCAGCAAACCCAGCTACGATCAACAATGTTCCTGAAGCGCCGCCCGCCGGCCCGTACCTGCAGTAGACCCAATGCGCATAGACCCCGAACGCTCGACCTTCGCTGATACATATAACGCCGGGGCGCCACAAGTCGCGTGGACACAGGTTTCCGCTGATCTGGAAACCACCGTGTCCGCCATGCTTAAGCTATCCGGCGGTGGCTCCAATAGTTTTATTCTGGAAAGTGTCGAAGGTGGGGAAACCCGTGGCCGCTATTCCTTCATCGGTATTGAACCAGACCTGATCTGGCGGTGCCGGGGCAATCAGGCGGAAGTCAGCCGCACAGCGCCCCATGCAGAAGCCTCATATCAGGCCGAAACGCAGGTCTCACTCGATTCGCTCCGTGCACTGATTGCCGAGTCGCAGATCGAAAGCCTGCCCGTTGGCCTACCGCCCATGGCGTCGAGCCTCGTTGGCTATATGGGCTATGACATGGTCCGCCTGATGGAGCGGTTACCGAACGAGCCTGAAGACACGCTCGGCATTCCAGACGGCATCTTCGTCCGCCCAACGATCATGGCTGTGTTTGATACGGTCGGGGATATCATCACGATCGTAACACCCGTCCGCCCTGCATCAGGCGTGGATGCTAATACGGCCTATGCTGAGGCTGCGGGTCGGCTTGCCGCTGCCGTTGAGCGCCTAAACGGCCCCATGCCTACCCGCGCGCACCAGTCTGGAGCTGCAGCCCAACCACTGGCGCCAGAAGACATCGAGTCCAATTTCTCAAAGCCGGACTTTTTGGCGGCTGTTGAAACAGCCAAGGAATATATCCGTGCTGGCGACGCGTTCCAGATCGTGCCAAGCCAGCGGTTCGTCGTACCGTTTGAGCAAGAACCGTTTGACCTCTACCGGTCGCTTCGGCGATTGAACCCCTCACCGTTTCTGTTCTTCTTGGATTACGGCGATTTCTCCATTGTCGGCTCCAGCCCAGAAATTCTGGTTCGCGCGCGCGATGACGTTGTTACGATTCGTCCGCTTGCAGGCACGCGTCGCCGCGGCGCGAATGCCGCTGAGGACGCTGCACTGGCTGAGAGCTTGAAGAACGATCCGAAGGAACTTGCTGAGCATCTGATGCTGCTGGATTTGGCGCGAAACGATGTCGGCCGCGTATCTGAAATCGGCAGCGTCGAGGTGACCGCTCAATTTGATATCGAGCGCTACAGCCATGTCATGCATATGAGCTCGACCGTCATTGGTCAAATCACACCTGAGTTTGACGAAATCGGCGCGCTGATCGCAGGCTTCCCAGCTGGTACCGTATCCGGCGCACCAAAAGTTCGGGCGATGGAAATCATCGATGAATTGGAGCCGACCAAGCGCGGCGTCTATGCCGGGTGCATTGGATACTTTGCCTCCAACGGCTCTATGGATACCTGCATCGCCTTGCGCACCGGCGTCGTGAAAGACGGCAAACTTTATGTGCAGGCTGGTGTCGGCGTCGTGGCGGATAGTGATCCAGAAGCCGAATACCAGGAATGCCATGACAAAGCTCGCGCCTTGGTGCGCGCTGCAGAGGCCGCCCGGTCGCTTTAACGGCCACTGAACCTAGTATAAGCTGCCGTATCCCCAGGCGAACGCGGCGGAACGCGAGGACGCACATATGTTTTTGCTGATCGATAACTACGACAGCTTTGTCTACAATCTGCGGCACTTCATCAGCGAACTTGGCGCAAACGTGACCGTAAAGCGTAATGATGAGATTACCGTCGATGAGGTGATCAACGGAGGCTATGAGGGCGTTATCCTCTCCCCCGGCCCTTGCACGCCCAATGAGGCAGGAATCTGCCTAGATGTCGTGCGTCAGGCACCGGATGCTTTGCCGATCTTCGGTGTATGTCTTGGCCATCAGACCATCGGGCAAGCCTTTGGCGGCGTTATCGAACGCGCGCCAGAACCGCTGCATGGCAAACTCAGTGTTGTATCAACAGACCAAACGGGTGTGTTCGCAGACCTGCCGGAACAGTTTGAGGCGACGCGCTATCACTCGCTCGTTATCCAACCGCAATCCCTGCCGAACAGCTTGATCGTCAATGCGCGCACGCAGGATGGCTGCATCATGGGCGTTATGCATGCGGATCGCCCGATCCACGCTGTACAATTCCATCCGGAAAGCATCGCATCCGAATACGGCCATAAGCTACTTGGGAACTTCCTGAGAATGGCGACCAATGGTCGGTTGCCCAATAAAGATCCCAAACCGCTTCCGGCGCGCCGGAAGTATGCCATGGACGGAGCCTGACATCATGGACCTTAGGCCTTTCCTGACCCAAATATCGCTTGGCCAGTCGCTCGATCAGCAGCAAGCTGAAGATGCCTTCAATGTCATGATGTCTGGCGATGCGACACCGGCACAAATGGGCGCCCTCCTCATGGGCATGCGCGTGCGCGGCGAAACAGAAGCTGAGCTAACAGGTGCCGCCCGCGCCATGCGCGCTAAAGCGGTCAAGATCAAACCACCACCTGGTGCTATCGACACCTGCGGTACCGGTGGCGGGCCCAAGGGCACGCTGAATATCTCGACAGCCGTAGCGCTTGTTGTTGCGGGCGCCGGCGTTCCAGTGGCGAAGCACGGCAACCGCGCTGCATCATCTAAATCAGGTTCGTCTGATGTGCTCGGCGCTCTTGGTGTCAATATCGATGCAGATATGTCGCTTGTTGAGCGTGCGCTTTGGGAAGCCAATATCGCATTCATGATGGCACCAAGGCATCACGGTGCCACCCGCCATGTTGCTGGTGTGAGGACAGAACTCGCGACCCGCACGATCTTCAACCTGCTAGGCCCTCTCTCCAATCCAGCAGAAGCGCCACGCCAGCTTATGGGCATCTTCGCGGCAGAATATGTGGAGCGGCAAGCCAAAGTGCTCGGGGCGCTTGGATCAGAGCGGGCTTGGGTCGTCCATGGTTCAGATGGCATGGATGAGTTGACCACGACCGGCACATCCACTGTGGCCGAGTTGAACAATGGCAAGGTCACCTTGTTCGAGCTTTCCCCTACTGATGCCGGCATTCCAACTGCATCCACGAATGATTCTGTCTCTTATACACATTCTGACGCTGCCGACGAATAGAGAGG
>CAJXVF010000163.1 GCA_913060845.1 uncultured Alphaproteobacteria bacterium
GCGCTCATCGTCAGCGGTAAGTTCCGGCGGCGGAATATCGAACGAGCGGCGCCAGACCATAACTTGGTCCATGCCGTGCTTCTCAGCAGTTTCCGCCTTGTTGAGGCCCTGCAAACCGCCATAACTGCGCTCATTCAAGCGCCAGTCTTTGATCACTGGCAGCCAACGCCGGTCCATTTCGTCCAGCGCAATCCACAGCGTGCGGATAGCCCTGGTCAGGACGGAAGTGTAGCAAATATCAAAATCATAGCCCTGCTCGCGCAACATCCTGCCGCCTTCTCTGGCCTCTGCCTCACCTGCTTCCGTCAGGTTAACGTCTTTCCAGCCCGTGAAGCGGTTTTCCAGGTTCCACTGGCTTTGGCCGTGGCGAATAAGAACAAGGTTCGACATGTAGCGTCCTATCGGGAATCGAGATGTGTTGGACCAGAAGATAAGCACTCACCGGACATCTGCAAGGCAAGCTGCATCACTGCGCCTAAGTGAGCAGTTGAGCGATGCCGATGGTGGTGAGCACGGCAAATGGCATACAGATCAGACCGCCGACATAGCGGCGCGCTGCCAAGCTGGCACCAAGCAGCGGATGCTCCCATAGGATGAAGCGCTGGATGTTCACAATAGTCCAAGCGTTATAGAGCGTAAGCACCTGCGCCATTCCAGCATCTGCCTGGAGCAATCCAGCCGCGACGGGTAATACGACCATCGGCCCAGTCGGCAATAGCGACCCACCGAGCGCAGCCAACATAAGGCCAAGCATGCCGCTATCCGCACCAATCAAACGGCTGACGAACTGTTCCGGCAGAAGTTCCCCCAGAAATCCGGCAATGAACGCTGCTGGGATCACAATCGGCAGAACACGCACACCTTGTTTCCAGGATATGCCAAGCACTTCGCGAACACTCTTGCCTGGCTTCGCCCACACAATCATGCCCGCAAGTCCGGTGAGAGCAGCGACGATCAGGAGAGAAATGGACATCAGCCAGCCCCCCTCTCAGCCGCTGGCGCTGAAGGCGGCTCTGTCAGTGGGAAATACCGGCGGATCAGCAATCCAGAGATAATTGGCAGCGGCAGAGCTGCCAGCACACGAAGGCCGCCCATTTCCAAACCGAAGAATGGTATCTCACAAACGAGAAGCCGGTTCAGCCCAATCGTTCCCCACCCGATGGCAAAGGCGACGCAGGCACCGGCGTCTGCCCCAGAGCGCGCAACAGCCAACATCAGTGGCATGATCACCCAAGGACCACCCGGCAACAGAGCTCCTGCCCCAGCGGCAATCGCCGCCCTTTCAGGCCAGACCCTGCACAGAGCGCTCGGGCAATGGATTCTTTCGGGATCAGCACCGTCAGGAAGCCGAACAGCAGCATGCCCATCAGGATGCGCGGTGTCATGGTCTCCAAAATTCCAAGGTCCACCCAGAGCGCGCGGACAAACGCCGCCTCAACCTTTAGCCAGAGGCACAGAATGCCAAGGCCAATTGCCAGGCTCCATACATAGAGCGCCGGTCCATAGCCGCGAAAAAGTGATTTTTTGGCCAATTGGCTGCCCTGACTCCGCTGCCACTTCGGCTGCGCATGGAACGATCAAGTCAGGATAGATGGTTTCCCCAGCGGGGAAAACGCCCGGTAATATAGACGATCAGGCTGCGACCTCTGCCTGCTTCGGTGCGGGGCGGTGGATCGTCCGTGACGCAGGCATAATCACCCGCACGGTCGTTCCTTCATTAACAACACTCTCGATCTCAAACACGCCGCCATGCAGTTCCGCCAACTGCTTGCAAAGCGGTAGCCCAAGAACCGTACCGTGATATTCACGGGTCAATTGGTTATCGAGCTGTACGAACGGCTCCATAACGCGTTCAAGGTCATCTGCAGGAATACCGATGCCTGTGTCACTGGTTTCCATAACCACGCCACCATCTGCACTCTGATAAGTCCGAACGTAAACAGAGCCGCCAGATGCCGTGAACTTGGCGGCGTTCGAAGCAAGGTTCAGCAGGATCTGCCGCATACGACGTTTGTCGCCGCGGAAGTTTGGTGTGCCAGGCTCCGGCTGCGATAGAATTTTGATATCACGGGCTGCTTCGGTTTTGCTGACAATCCGCACGGTTTCATCAACGATGCTGGCTGGATCAACAAGCTCATCCCGAAGATCAACCATCCCAGATTCGACTTTGGCCAAATCCAGCAGATCATTGATGACGGAAAGCAGATGCGCGCCTGACGTGTAGATATCGGCGGCATAGATGCGATATTCGTCGGACCCGACGGGCCCGAGCGCTTCGGAACGGATGATTTCAGAGAAACCCAGGATCGCATTGAGCGGCGTGCGCAACTCATGGCTCATCATCGCTAGGAATTGCGTTTTGGCGTGGTTTGCGGCTTCAGCGTCATCCCGTGCTTTAGCGACTTCGCTTGCACGTTGGATCAGTAAAGCGACCTCTGTCTGCAATTTATCCCGCTCAGCCTCAGTTTCGGCCAGGCGTGGGTCAGGCTCGGCAGGTGTGGCGAGGTCAGCCTTCAATTGCGCTAGCTCTGCACGCTGCTTCTGCATCCGCAAGCCGAGCATAACCGCAACCATGCTAACGAGAGCCAGTCCAAGCCACGGCAGTGCAGACCCGCCCGCTGGCGCAATAGCGCCATCAGCAGCTATGGCGGCCTTGGACGCACACGTGAACGCCAGCGTGGCGGTTAGGCCAGTCAGTGCGCGAACGAGGCAGTGGGCGTTGAAATGCGGCAAACGGATCTCGATTGGTTATGCGGAACCTTCCAGCACCATATCGAGCGACGCCTTAAACAAGGGTTAAATTGCTTCCCCCAAAATCCAATAAAACCACTGCCTTCCAGGCATCAAAATCGCGGGAGCCTAACGACTTAACGTCCCGACATCCCAAAACAATCCAGCCATAACCCGCAAACCGCTGCGGAGTGTTGGCCCCAGCGCATGTTCATCAGGTGCGTGCTGGCTGCAGCCTGCATAGGAATGCGGAACCCAAATCGTGGGCATGCCAAGTGTGTCGGTGAACACATCATTGGGGATCGAGCCACCAAGGCTAGGCAGAAGCGCTGGCTTCTCGCCTGTTGTCTTGGCAAGCGAAGCCAGTGCGCGATCGACCCAGGGATCATCCAAGGGCGTGCGCGTTGCGGCCATAGCTCCACGGGTTGGCGCTGCTTCAATCATATCGTAGCCATTGGCGACCAGATGCGCCTGGATCGCTGGCAGAAACGCCTCATAGTCTGATCCAGCGACAAAACGGATCTGGCATACAGCCATCGCAGACGGTGGGATGGCGTTGACGGGTGCGGCTGGATTCCCAGACTCCATCGCCAGGATTTCCAGGGTATTCCATGCAAATACTCGCTCATTCGGCGTGAGGCCCGCAGCTCCCCACTCAGGCTCGATAACCGGCGCGCCCGGCCCGCCATCAACTTCCAGGTCGGCCAGTGCCGCACGGACAGCATTGGAAATCGGTTGCGGCTTTAAAGTATCCAGCAGCAAGCGACCCTTCCCATCGACAAGCGTCGAAATCGCGTTGACCAGCTGAACCGCCGGGTTCGAAATCAGCCCGCCCCAATTGCCAGAATGATGGCCGCCATCGCGGGCATTTATGGTTAATGAAAAGTTGGTGTTGCCCCGGCTGCCCAGGAAAATCGTGGGGCGATCTGCCTGAACACGTGGTCCATCTGAGGCGATCAAAACATCGGCACGAAGCTTGTCTTTGTTGGCCGCAGCGAATTCCCTAAGCCCTTTTGAGCCCATCTCCTCACCGGTTTCCACCAGAACACGGAGATTAAAGCCGAGCGACCCGCGTTCCTGCAGCACTGCGGCAAGAGCTGCGAAATTGATCGTGTGCTGGCCTTTATTGTCCGCTGTGCCGCGCCCGTACCAGCGATCGCCCTCAACCGTGATTTCCCAAGGCTTCAGGCCATCGCGCCAACTCTCATCCTGCCCCCGCACCGTATCGCCATGGCCATAAACCAGGACTGTGGGAAGGCTATCGCCTTCATGGCGTTCGGCAATCAACAGCGGTCCAGCATCAACAGGGTTCGGAAAAATTTTCCACGTGCAGCCAAGTTCTGCTTCGAGCGCTGGGCCAATATTTTCATGAAGATAGCGTGCCAGTTCCGGTGCCCGTTCTGGCTCCTGGCTAGTGCTCTCAATCTTGATACGCTCGTTCAGAACATCGAAGAAAGCGCCATTGTCGAACGCGTCCTCTACCCTTGCAATTGCGCCATTGCGATCACCCATTATCACGCCCTCCGCCGCGCACTTGCGGCTCTATGATATCCAGGATTTTGCGGGTGGTTTCTTTGACCTCGCGCCGCCGTTGGGCAACGTCCTTGCCCGCCCATTTATAGAAACCCTCACCGGCGTCCGCGCCAGTGCGACCACTAACAGGCAGGTCCTGAACCCACTGAATGGCCGTGCGGCCAAGGTGCAGGTTCGGAATGATCTCTGATTGCGACTTCGCGTGAACAACCAGCCCGCCCAAGTCTTTCACCTCAATCAGACCACCGGCGCACATGCGCGGACCGAAGGCGAGGCGGGCGAATTTATCTACATCCTCGACCGAGCAAAACCCTTCCTGCACCATCCAGTAAGCCTCATGCAGCATCGCATGCTGAAGCCGATTGAAGAGCGCGCCAACGATGGGACGATTGAGCATTACGACTTCTTTTCCGGTCCGCTCCAGTGCTGCTTTAACGCGGACAGCAGTGTCATCAGACGTGGTGGAAATACGGATTTCTTCTACGCAGGCAAAGGCTTCTGCTGGCTGTAGGTAATGCACGCCAAGGAAGTTCTCTTTGTGCTGCAGAGGCTTTGCCAATTCCTCCAAGTCGAGGCCGGACGTGTTGGTAGAGATCACCGTCGCCCCGCCCCATTTAGCTTCCATTTCCGCATACAACGCATGCTTTGGTGGAATATCTTCTGGGAAGTTTTCGGAGACGAAATCTGGCGCTTCATCTGGCAATTCAGAAACTGCCTGCATCCCTTCGGGCGCAGATGCCAGAACTCGTGCCGGGTCCCGCGTTAGGATCGTGACATCGAATCCGGCGTCGTGGAAGGATGTAGCAACCCCTTTGCCCATTACGCCAAAGCCCGCGATCAATACGGACTGGATTGGTTTAGCCATTGATTATGCTCCTGAATTGACGCCAGTGGGCATAACCCGCACCCCGGCGCGTAAACGTGTGAAAGGCAATGCATTTGGAAACGCCGCCATCGCACCTGGTGAAGCCACATCCAAAACCGCATCTGCGATTGGCTGGAAATGGCCCCTAAAGTGCGCAGAACTCTTGATGCCAAGAAACCGCATGGCGCCGGGTTCAATACCGACATGGCGGAAGAATTCTTGGTCTGCGGCCTGCACACGCTTGCCGACGACGACGATATCTATCCCGCCAATCCGCAACCGCGCCATTGGGTGCAGATCCATTCGCCCGCCTTTATACAGAGGCCCCGAAGCGATCATTCGCCCAGATGGCGCGCAGATGACTTTGAAATTTCCGGTAAGCGGCGAGTCGCCGGGCACATCATGCTTTCCGCCAAGTGCGACCGATATCTCAGCCCCCTCCCCTGCGCGTGCAGCGATAGTCGCCACATGAGGATCGAAGACGAGGCCCGCGGCGGCGTTCTCCACTCCTGCATCCAACATGGCCTTGATCAGGCCCATGGTATCGCCCGTGCCACCAGCGCCTGGGTTATCTTGGATATCGGCTAGAACGATAGGACGCTTAGCACTTACTGCCAGACGCATAGCTTCAGCAACGGCCGCCACTGGCCCGAGCACATCACCGCCCCAATCCTGCTCCCGCGCTTCAACCATTTCTGCGAGCCGGTTGACGGCGGCTTCAGCCGCGTCCTGGTCCGATGCATAGCCGTACACACTTGGCCCGCAATCCGGAATGTCGGCGGCTGGAAATCCGCCAGCGAATGTCAACAATACGCCAGTTTCCGCCTCAATATCCGCAACAGCAGCAACAATCACATCTGCGGGCGCACGCATGGTGCATCCAGCGAAAAGTGGGATCAGGAAAGGCGTTTGTCGGAAGGCAAAAGCTGGGCTGTCTCTTATACACATCTCCGAGCCCACGAGACCTCTCTACATCTCGT
>CAJXVF010000164.1 GCA_913060845.1 uncultured Alphaproteobacteria bacterium
GTAGAGAGGTCTCGTGGGCTCGGAGATGTGTATAAGAGACAGCTGATTGGTATCAGCAATGGCGACGAACTTTGCATTGACGAGCCTGGCCGTTTTAGCCAGCGCCTCCGCGTCGCGTCCACCGGCAATGGCAACGGCTTCAAAGCGTTCTGGGGCGTTGGCTACAAGAATGGCGGCGGCGGCACCGACAGATCCCGTTGCACCAAGGATGGAAACGCGGCGAATGCTCATAACGGTGATTTCCCGGCCCATATGAGGACCGCATACAGCGGCAAGGCCGCCAGCAAGCTATCCAGCCTATCAAACACGCCGCCATGGCCAGGCAGCAGTGACCCGCTGTCTTTGACGCCGGCAGCGCGCTTAAAGGCTGATTGCGCTAAATCGCCGATCATGCCGATCACAGCCAGTAGCAGGGCGATCCAGGCGGTTTGCATGATGCCCGGGGCGCCCAGCGCTATTCCGGCCAAAACGCCTGCAACTGTCGCAATTGCTAACCCGCCGACAGCGCCGCTCCAGGTTTTGCCAGGGCTGATTGCAGGCGCCAACTTTGGCCCGCCAACCACGCGACCAACGACATAGGCACCGATGTCCGTCGCCCAAATCACAATGAATAGCCAGACCACCAGTTCCGCACCGTGGCCGTGGCGTAGCCAGAGCACAGCGACAATGGCGGGTGCGAACCAGGTTGCCCATTTGTAATAGTTCAGCAGGTCGCCGATGGACGCATGCACTTGCTCAGAATCGGGCATTAAGGTGCGTGGCCAGCGGAGACGGAAACTCGCGGCCCATGCAGTGGCGACACCAAGTCCGAAGACCCAAAGCGGCGCATTTGGCAGTGCACCAAGCCCCAAAATACCGGGCAACATAAACAAAAGCGCTCCTGCGAGAAGCGCAGTCATGCCAAACGTGCCAACGATCTTATCTGTGCGATCTGGGAACGGCAGCGCCATATCTGCCCATTCCCAGAGCAGCAGTGCGAGTGCCGCAAAAACCAGCAATGTGAAAACCAATCCGCCCGCCCATACAGCGGCCAGCGCGATGCCGAGAAGGACAGCGGCGGTTAGCGCGCGCTTCGTCAGATCGCGGAAACCGCGGCGCGGAAGGGCTGCAGTCGGCGCAGGCGGTTGGTCCTGTGGCGGCGAGTCTGGCGGGTCGGTGGGTGGGCTACCCTGCTCTAAGGCCGCCATAGCGTCGCTCGCGGCCCTGGAAAGATTCGATAGCAGCGGCGAGTTCGTCCGCGCCAAAATCGGGCCACATCACATCAGAGAATAAAAACTCAGCATAGGCGCATTCCCATAGCAGGAAGTTCGAAATGCGCATTTCGCCGCCAGTGCGGATCATCAGATCCGGCGGTGGTGACCCCGCTGTGGAAAGGCGTTCAGCAATCGCCGCCTCATCAATTTGATCCGGCGTGAGGCCATCAGCAACCATGCGTTTGGCGGCCTGCACCAGGTCATTCCGGCCACCATAGCTCAGTGCCATGGTGACGGTGATACGGCGGTTGGCATCTGTCATTGCCTCAGCGTCATCAATCAGTTTGGCAATATCTGTCGGCAAGCGCGCCCGGTCGCCGATGACCCGCAGGCGCACACCTTGCTTGTGTATATCCGCCACTTCGGACCGCAACCGCCAGCGCAGAATACCCATCAGGTCCTGTACTTCGTCCTGGGGACGGGACCAGTTTTCCGAAGAAAAGCTGAATAGTGTGAGGTGTTTAACACCAAATTTGGCAGCCGCCTCAACAACCCGCCGGGCAGCGTCAGCGCCGCGCCTGTGGCCTTCAGCCCGTGGTAGACCGCGGGCTGAAGCCCAGCGGCCATTGCCGTCCATGGTAATTGCGATGTGCTGGGGCGGGGCTGGGGCAGCGTTATCTTGGCTCAAACTTGAAGTATCTCCGCTTCTTTCTGCTTCGCGGCTTCGTCAATCTGACTGACATATTTATCTGTCAGTTCCTGGACTTCGCCTGCGTACAGTTTTTGATCGTCTTCGGAGATATCGCCGTCTTTCTCGGCTTTTTTAAGGCCATCCATGCCATCTTTGCGCACATTTCGAATGGCGATCTTGGCACCCTCGGCATATTTGGCTGCAACCTTCGTCAATTCCTGGCGCCGTTCGCCGGAAAGCTCAGGGATTGGAATGCGGATCAGTTGGCCATCCGTCATTGGGTTCAGCCCGAGGTTAGACTCACGGATCGCTTTATCCACCGCGTTTATCATGCCCTTGTCCCAGACATTCACGGTCAACATGCGGGGTTCCGGCGCCCCAATGGTGCCAACTTGGCTGATGGGCATTTGGGCCCCGTAAGCTTCGACCGTAATAGGCTCCAATAGTGCTGTTGAGGCGCGACCGGTGCGGAGGCCTTGGAACTCCCGCTTCAGTGCGTCAATAGCGCCGACCATGCGGCGTTCGATATCGTCCAGATCAATGTCTTCAGCCATGGCGCTTGGTCCGTTTCCGTTCTGCAGTCTTCGCTGGCGCTCGCTTTAGGCAGGCGCATCCGTCACGATAGTATAGGCACCTTTGCCAGAAACGACATCTGCGAATCCGCCAGACTCATGAATTGAGAATACGATGATTGGGATTTTGTTTTCCCGGGCGAGCGAAACGGCAGATGCATCCATGACATTGAGATCGCGAGCCAGCACTTCAAGATAATTCAGGCGGCTGTAGCGCTCCGCATTCGGGTCCTTATTGGGATCAGCGGAATAGACGCCATCGACCTGGGTGCCTTTCATCAAGGCTTCACAGTTCATTTCGGATGCGCGCAGTGCAGCGGCGGTATCTGTCGTAAAGAAGGGATTGCCAGTGCCAGCAGCGAAAATCACGACTCTACCGCGTTCCAGGTGCCGTTCTGCCCTTCGCCGCACATACGGTTCGCAGACGGCGGCCATGGGAATGGCGGACAGGACCCGGGTCGGCGCTTCAAGTCGTTCAAGGGCGGCCTGCATGGCAAGGGCGTTCATCACCGTCGCAAGCATGCCCATATAATCGGCGGTTGCACGCTCAATACCGTCTGCGGCGCCGGAAACGCCACGAAAGATATTCCCGCCGCCGACAACGAGTGCTACCTCAACGCCGAGATCGCGTACAGCAACGATATCAGCTGCGATCCTGTCGATCACGGCGGGATCAATGCCGTAAGGCTGCTCCCCCATGAGGGCTTCGCCGGAGACTTTGAGAAGAACCCGACGATAGAGCGGCTTTACGGCCATTTTAGATCGCTCCTATTGAACCCTCGCTTGGGGCTGGATCAGCCCTTTGCGGCGGCGGCGACTTCTGCGGCGAAGTCGCTTTCTTCTTTTTCGACACCTTCGCCAATTGCCATGCGGACGAAGCCTTTGACGGTAATCGGCGCACCAATTTCCTTCGCAACTTCTTCAACCGCTGCGCCGACCGTTTTATCTGGGTCGATCACGAAGGCTTGCTCCGTCAGCACAGATTCTTCGTAGAATTTGCGCAGGCGGCCTTCAACCATCTTTTCGATAATGTTGTCTGGGCGACCGGATTCTTTCGCCTGGGCGGTCAGCACTTCACGTTCGCGCTGAATGTCCGCAGGGTCGACTTCATCCCGGCTCGTCGCTTTTGGCGCTGCGGCAGCGACGTGCATCGCAACCTGCTTGCCAATTTCGGCGAGTTTCGCGGCATCACCCGTAGATTCGAGGGCAACGAGGACGCCGATCCGACCCATACCTGGCTTCACGGCGCCATGCACATAGCTGGCGATTACGCCATTGGAGACGCTAGCGATTTCGTAGCGACGTAGGTTCATGTTCTCGCCGATGGTGGCGATGGCGTTGTTGACGGCCTCTACGACCGTCTTGCCGCTAGCAGTGTTGGTTGCCTTAAGGGCTTCCAGATCGCCGCCAGCTTTCAGCCCAAGATCAGCGGCTTCCGCGACGAGGGCTTGGAAGTCTTCGTTGCGCGCTACAAAATCAGTTTCTGAGTTGATTTCGACGACAGCGCCCTGAGCACCATCAACCGCAACAGCAACGAGGCCTTCAGCTGCCACGCGCCCGGACTTCTTCTCAACAGCCGACAGGCCTTTGGCGCGAAGCCAATCGACCGCGCCTTCGACGTCGCCATCGGTTTCGGTCAGGGCTTTCTTGCAGTCCATCATGCCTGCGCCAGTTTTCTCGCGCAGTTCTTTAACGAGGCTTGCTGTGATCGCCGCCATCGTAGGTCTCCTTCAAAGGCGCGGCTTCGCGCCCGCTAGAACAATCCCGGATTAATCTGCATCAGATTGACCCGGGATTGCTCGCTATCAATGGGATAGAGCGCCGGGCGGCACCTATTCAGGCGCCCGGCGCTCTAGTGTCAGATCGCCGTTAGGAGGCGGGTTTTTCCTCAGTAGCAGGCGCTGCTTCAACCGGAGCTTCTGGAGCCGCTTCTGGTGCTGCTTGAACGGCAGCTTCAGGCGCTGCAGTCATCTCAGCTTCCAGCGCAGGCGCGTCGATGTCCGGTGCTGCACCGACTTCTTCAGCAGCAGGCATGTCTTCGGAGGCACCAATATCGACGCCAGCTTCGACCATTTCAGCCTGCAGACCGTCGAGCACAGCATTGCCCACCAGTTCGCAATACAGGTTCACAGCGCGGATGGCATCGTCATTGCCCGGGATCGGGTAAGCGATATCTTCCGGGTTTGAGTTGCTGTCCACGATTGCAACAACCGGAATGCCGAGCGTCTTGGCTTCAGCAATCGCCAGATGTTCTTTTACGGTGTCGACGACGAAGATCATGTTGGGCAGGCCCGCCATGTCTTTAATGCCGCCAAGTGTCCGCTCCAGCTTATCGCGGCTACGGGTGCGCTCAAGCAGCTCGCGTTTGGTGCGGGCTGTGTCGGCACTGCCGTTATCCAGCTCAGCCGTCAGGTCTTTCAGGCGTTTGATGGACTTGGAAATCGTCGTCCAGTTGGTCAGCATGCCGCCGAGCCAACGATCATTGACGTAGTACTGGCCGCAGCGTTCTGCGTGCTGGGCAACCAGATCGCGCGCTTGGCGCTTGGTGCCGACAAACAGAATGCGACCGCCGCTTGCAGCGGTGTCACGCATGGCCTGCAGCGCGTGGTGCAGCATTGGCACGGACTGTTGCAGATCAATGATGTGGGTGTTGTTACGAACGCCAAAGATGAAAGGCTTCATCTTGGGGTCCCAGCGACGGGTGTGGTGCCCGAAGTGAACGCCAGCTTCAAGAAGCTGACGCATAGTGAACGTCGGCATAGCCATTGGATCGTTACTCCCGATTCCGGTTAGACCTCCGCGGGCCGGACGTCCAGCAAATGCCAGACACCGGATTGAAGGCAGCCTTTAACGCCGCCCTCGGGCATGGCCCGCGTGTGTGATGGAACGGGGAATACGACTCATTGGCCGTGAATGCAAGGATATTCGCGGCCAATTCTGCAACCGGGCCAGGTCAATTGCGCACGCCGGTTAAGAGCAATTTTTAGCAAAAAGTTAACGGCGCGAAAGATACCTAACCCTGTGGATAGAATTGAGGAAAACTATGACCAATCCTAATGTTTTCAACGAGTCCTGTTTGCGATACTGAAAGCGTCCCATTTCTATACATCCTTCTTAAGTTATTATAATCAAAATGAAAAATAGTTTCTAAAATCCTAATGACCGTAGGCTTGAGGGTTTGACAATGCCAATTCAGCAGTCGGCAAGAGCGTGTGTACAGTAAGCGCGCCAAGCCCTTCAAATATATTAAAGAATTATGAATTTTGCCAGGGTTGGCCTGGGGCCCAATTTGGCGCGGCAAGTTCGAATCCGGCAAAATCGAATCCGGGAGCGACGACGCAAGCGACAAGTGCCCATGCGCCAAGCGGTCGCGCGGCCTGCGGCCGCCCTGCCGGCACAACGGCTTGCAACACGTCGCCGCCTAGAATGTCGCCGCTCAGAATGTCACCACCGAGTCGCGTCTCTGATATTTCGCCATTCGGTCCAGCAATTTCCAGCAGCAATGGCCCGCCGGACTGATGGATCCAGATTTCATCCGCATCAACACGGTGCCAGCTGTCTCTTATACACATCTCCGAGCCCACGAGACCTCTCTACATCTCG
>CAJXVF010000165.1 GCA_913060845.1 uncultured Alphaproteobacteria bacterium
GCTTTGGCGCCATTGCCGCCATTTTTTGCTTTGGCGGTTCAATAGCCTTCACTGGTTTTTCAGCGACTGCTTGCTTTGTTGGCAGCGCTTCGCCGCTCAGGCTTTCCAGAAGGTCGATAACCACATGATCGTCCGCAAGAAAATGGCGGACACTACGCGCACGAGCATAGCTTACGTCCGCAGCACCCGGGCCAACTTGGCTAACCGCGACGCGCTTGCGTCCCTTAATGCGCTTCAAGTCAAAGCTATTATCCGCTGCAAACCGCACAATTGCGCCGTTTGGCTGAAGCTCTAGCTCATACGGAGTAGATTCGCGCCAATCAAAGACGATCCGGACATAGCCATCATGCTTGCCATACCGGACGCGAACATCGCGCGCGTCTCGGGCGAAAGCCGTACCGATTGCAGTGATAAAGATCAGTCCCGCCAGAAGGAGCGTGAGGACAGGCGCGCGGACCGCTGCTGCCCGGGTTGCAGCGTGGGCGCTTTGCATCATGCTTCTGCCAACATCCGGTCAATATCTTCCTGGGTCATGCCCTCGCCAGGCAAAGCTTGGCCATTGAGTAGCTGTTCCGTACTTGCCTCAGCGATACCTGGTGCACGCCGCGTCGAGCCATCTTTGGACAGGACAGTCGCATCCAGCCCGAAACTCGCGCAGATAGCCGCGATCCGGTGATCAATCGACCGCAGCGTATCAACGACCTTGCGCACACGCTGTCCTGTCAGGTCCTGAAAATTACAGGACTCGTATATGTCCGTTACAGCTTGCCGGATGGCTTCAGCTTGGGCCGTGTCAGCGACACCCGCACCTATGCGTTCAACGCGCTCTGTTGCATCCAGTATCTGGCCAGTCGCGATTTCCGTCGTATCTACAATTGCGGACAACTCGTCTGTTGCGTTTGGAATTTCTTTGTCCCGGATGCGATCCGCACCCAGAGACTTCAAGTCTTCCATCGAGGTGTTGATCTCGTTCGCCAACGCCATGATTTCTAGGCGGAGCCGCTCTTCGCTGCGGCTTGGCGTACGGACTTTTGGTTCATCAGCGCTAAACGTGCGCAATTCAAGATCAGGCGTCGCAGTCATGAGCGCGCATCTCCTATAGCAATCTCTGGCGGGAAACGCCGCCGGGCGCTTACGCTGCGAGCACAGCCGCGAGTTTGGCGCGGAGGGTTTCCGCGTTGAACGGCTTGACGATGTAGTTGTTGACGCCGGCTTTGCGCGCTTCAATCACATTATCAGGCTTGCTTTCTGCCGTGATCATGATGAACGGCATAGTTTGCAGCTTGCTGTCATTGCGCACTTCTTTGAGAAGCTGCAGGCCAGTCATCGGCTCCATATTCCAATCGGAAATAATGAGCTGATAATCTTTATCTCGAAGCTTGGTCAGGGCGGCGCTGCCGTCCGTCGCTTCATCAACATTTTCAAAGCCAATCTGCTTCAACAGGTTTCGAACGATACGCAGCATCGTCTTGTAATCATCGACGATGAGGATCGGCATGTTCCTACTTACGGCCATCGGAGTTCTCCCGGGCATTAGAGCAGTTCTGTTCACTGCTCATCCTGCGTTTTAGACGGTTACTGAGTGGTGAATCTTGAGTTCTCTGGAGCGTCATTTCCGGCGTAGTAGTCGGCCAAGCTCATTGGCTTTCTCCGCAGACATCCGGGAGAGTACAGGTGCTAAAGAGCGAGCGGAGATTTCACGGGCGATGGGTGCGAGCATCGCCATGTCCATTGCTTCGAACAGCCGGGCGGCATCCTTAGGCTTCATCGCCTTGTAGGCCTTCGCAAGCTTAGTCAGCCGCGCCTTGTCAGCCCCCATATCAGCCTGCTTTGCGGCTTCAATTTCTGCTGATTGCTTGGCAAGGACGGCCTGAAGCCGCTTCATTTCCTTCGCTTGATCCGCCAGCCTGGTTTCCATAACCGCAGCCACGCGTTCACGCTCGACCAGTCGCGCCTCACGCTCATCAATTTGGCGACGGCGTTCTGCTAACTGCTTCAGCACGGTAAGTTCGCCGGCGTTCAGCGAGAACCTTGCTTTTGCTGGCTTCTTGAGCTCTGCAGTTTCCGGCTCAGCCTTATCCACCGCAGCGTCTTTAGCCGTGGCTTCAGTCGCAGGCGCTTTAGCTTCGTCAGCAGCCCAGGCGTTCTGCACGAGTGTCAGGCCGCCCCCAGCCAGAAGCATCCCAGTAAGCCCAACGATCGCTACGCGTTTCGTAAAGGTGCGAAATCCAACGCTCATTGCATTGATAGGACAGCATCCGCCGTCCTCCTCTTCGTCTTTGTTTCTGGCTTCGCCTTGGGCATAGGCGGCGCTTCGCCAAAGAAATCGACCTCAACTTCAGGCGCTGGGCGATAGGCATTCTGGATCACAGGTGCCGCAATAACGGGCGTAGCGTCCTTCGCGATCCGTTCCATGGTGCGCTTATGCTCAGCCTCGGCGATTAGCGCCGTGCGCAGGCGTTCAAGCCCGGCTTCTGCCGCGTCAGCCCGCTCAGCGAATGTTTGAAGCTCTTTATTCCATTCGGCATGGGTTTTACGAAGCGCCTTTAAGCGCGCGCTCATACGCAAGCCAACAAGGATCGCGATTGTCAGTGCCGCCAGCACAGCCATGTCCAAACTAACAAGGACTTCTGGCTGCAAGATCATATCAAGGGTCATGCTTCTTTTGACCTCGCGCGATCTTCAACCCTAATCGCGACCCGGTCATTCTTCCGACCCATCTGGCCCTCAAACAACGGAACGCCACTGGAATTGATATGCACCGGCGACTCAGGCGTCGCATTCAGAACAATCTGGCTACCCGGCTTCCACCCAAGCACCTCAGACAAAGGCATCACGACCTGGTCCAGTACCGCTTCGACCTTCACGCTGGTCGAACGCAGTTCGTGGGCCAGATGGGTTTCCCAAATCTGGTCCCGACCGAACTTCTCGCCCAAGAACATCTGCAGCAGCAGCTCACGAATAGGCTCAAGCGTGCCGTAGGGAATGACAATTTCGATACGCCCACCACGCTCCTCCATCTCAACACGAAGTTCAATAAGAACGGCGGCGTTGGAGGGGCGGACAATGGCGGCAAAACGGGGATTGGTTTCAAGGCTCTTGGCGCGAAATTGGATGGGGCTCAGCGGCGCAAATGCGTCCGACATATCGGACAGCACCACATTCACCATCCGTGTGACCAGATTACGTTCAATCCTGGTGTAAGGCCGTCCTTCGGCCCGCATAGATGTCATCGCTTTGCGCCCGCCAAGCAACACATCCACGACCGAATAGATCAGTGCGGAGTCAACGGTCAGAATGCCTTGCGCATCCCACTCCTCAGCCCGGAATACGCTAATCATCGCGGGCAAGGGAATGCTATTCAGATAGTCGCCATAACGGACGGAGCGAATATTCTCGAGCGACACTTCAACATTATCAGACGTCAGGCCGCGCAAGCTGGTCGAAAGACTGCGCACGAGGCGATCAAAGACGACCTCAAGCATCGGCAGGCGCTCATACGACACCAACGAGCTATTAACGAGCGCGTGGAGGCCAGACTCGGGCTCATCGGAGTCCTCATCATCAAAGCCAAGCAGTGAATCAATTTCGTCCTGATTGAGCGCACGGTCGCCCTCACCTTCTACAGCGACAGCGCCGAAGTCATCGTCATCGGCACTTGCTTTGCTATCAGCATCGCTATCGCCGCCAGCAGCATCTGCCCAAGCGTCAGCCATTGCGTCTTGGTCGACAGGTGGTTCTTCAACAGCAGCCATAAGGGTAGAACTCGCTTTTCAGCTACTGGATCAGGAATTCGGTGAGCAGCACATTGCGCACCACCGGTTTGTCGAAGGAGGCATTTGCCCGCACTAGCAGCTCTTCCTTGAGCCGCATCAGTCCAGCGGAACCGGATAGTTCACGCGGACGCATTTCCCGCAGGAACGCCTGGAAACCATCCAGCACGGACGCGCCCTGCGCCTTTGCCAGATCCAGATCAACGCCCGGCTCTAACTCCAAAGTCGCAACGACGCGGAGATACGCGCTTTGCTTGCCTTCACTGGTCAGATTAACCAGAAGGCTGGGCAATTCGTGAAAGACCGATTTCGCTTTGGGCTTCTCAGGATCATCGGCTGCTGCGACACCAGCGCCTGCCGGCGGTTCGATCACTTCCTCGCCGCCCATCATCATGAATGCACCGCCGCCAGCGAGCAGTAGCACCAGAACGCCAGCGCCAATAATGATGAGCTTCTTCTTTTTGCTCTTCGGCTTGGCGCCGTCTTCGTCTTCTGTCTCAGCGTCAGTCTCTTTGTCGGCCATAAGCTTGATCCAGGCATACTGTGCGTTCCCTAGACTCTATGGCGATTACGGTTAACTCGGCGTGAAGGCTGGGTGCCCCGCAAGCTAAATGCGGTAATTCTTGCCGAGTGCGGCCAGTCAATCGCTCGTCAAATCAACCAACCTCAAGTCAACCCATTGATTTACAACGATAGATAAAACTGGCCCGGCGATTGCTTAGGGATATCCAGCTGCGAACCATCGCCGTTGGAGAACGACCGAAATGCAAAATCCAGGTTACATCGCCCTATCCCGCCAAGTCGTACTGACCCGGCAGTTGGATGTGGTTGCGAATAACATCGCGAACCTGAGCACCACCGGCTTCAAGCGCCAGAACATCATGTTTGCTGAGCACCTGTCGAAGATGGACAACCGGGAAAGCGCCTCTTATGTGGTCGATTCCGGCACCATGCGCGATATGGGCCAAGGCCCGTTGCAAACCACAGGTAATTCAATGGATTTAGCCATTGAAGGCGATGGCTACTTCACGGTCGATACACCGCGCGGCGTTCGCTACACCAGGGACGGCCAATTCACGCGTGGGCCAGAAGGCAACGTTATCACCCCCAGCGGCTTCGCCCTGCTGGATGAGAATAATGCGCCAGTTCAAGTACCTGTAGACGCTAAGGAAATCACCGTCGGAAAGGACGGTTCAGTTTTCGGGGATGATCAGCAAGTCGCACGAGTACAACTCGTCGACTTCAACAATCCGCAAGCGCTAATCCATACAGCTGACGGCCTCTACAAGGCTGACGGCGAGCCCAAACCGTCTGAGAACGGCAGAATTCAGCAAGGCATGCTGGAAAGCTCGAACGTCAACCCAGTCAACGAACTCGTGACCATGCTGGAAATCCAGCGGGACTACCAAGCAAGTCATCGCATGATGAAGTCTGAGCATGACCGCCTCTCCAGGGCGATCAAAGAGCTCGGCCGCGTCGAACAAGGCTAACGGTCAACAAGACCGATTTGAGGAGTTTCTCTAATGCGCGCAATGAATATCGCCGCGACCGGCATGCACGCTCAGCAGATGAATGTTGAAGTGATTTCGCACAATATCGCGAATATCAACACCACCAGCTATAAGCGCCAGCGGACCGAGTTCCAGGATCTGCTTTATGAGAATGTCCGCCGGCCTGGCGCATCTTCAACCGATTCTGGCACGTTGGTCCCAGCCGGTATTCAGATCGGGCTTGGAGTTAAGACGGCCGCGGTCTACCGGATCGGCGACCAAGGCTCACTCCAAGTGACGCAAAGCCCGTTGGACCTCGCGATTGAAGGCGATGGATTTTTCCAGATTGACCTGCCAGACGGCACCACTGGGTTTACCCGGGCAGGTAGCTTCCAGCTGAATGCACAGGGACAGGTCGTTACCGCTGACGGTTTCCTGCTGCAGCCAGGCATCACAATCGATCCGCAGGCGACAGACATCGCCGTCAATGCGTCTGGTGAAGTGCTGGTTAAGCTGCCGGGCCAGGTGGAAGACACGGTGGCTGGGCAAATCACGCTTGCTGGATTTGCCAACCCTGCCGGTCTTGAAGCCATTGGCGGCAATCTCTTCCTGCAAACAGCAGCATCCGGCGACGCGAATGTAACCGCACCCGGAACAGCTGGGCTTGGCACCGTCCGTCAAGGGTTTCTTGAGGCCTCTAATGTCAATGTGGTCGCGGAGTTGACCACCATGATCCTGTCTCTTATACACATCTCCGAGCCCACGAGACCTCTCTACATCTCG
>CAJXVF010000166.1 GCA_913060845.1 uncultured Alphaproteobacteria bacterium
ACCTCTCTATTCGTCGGCAGCGTCAGATGTGTATAAGAGACAGGTATTTGCCTGATTGCCGGTATTGAAAAGACGTATCTTCTCATGGGTGCTTTTAGGGTTATTCATCACAACTGCGGCGGCCCGTTCGATGTCGGATAAACTTATGGACCTTGACTGTGCACAAACTGGGTGGCGTTTCGTCGGCGATAGTGTGATGGGCGGGGTGTCCAATGGCGAGCTGCAGCGCGAGATCGTTGCCGGGCGGTTGACAACCCGCCTCCTAGGCGACGTTAGCCTGGAAAACAATGGTGGTTTCATCCAGATGGCGCTCGACCTCAAACCTGATGGGGTTTTGGACGCATCTGAATGGACGGGCCTAGAAATCGACGTTCTTGGCAATGGTGAGCAGTATAATATTCATCTCCGCACAGACGCCGTTCAGCGGCCGTGGCAGTCTTATCGCCAGTCGTTTGCCACCACCGCGGCATGGAAAACTAACCGACTGCCATTTTATCGCTTCGCCCCACATCGCATCGACACGCCTTTGGATACCCGAAGGCTTGTGCGGCTGGGCGTTGTCGCGATCGGCAGGAATTTCGTTGCGGACATCTCTATCGGCGGGATTCGACTTTATCGAGACTGAGTGCAGCTGATTTAGTGGCGTTCCTTTGGAGTCATACGAATCGGGCGACGCATCTGTGGAGCAGCCCCACTGAAGTGGTTCACCCACAAGGATAGTTTATTCCATAAGAGGAGGAACAGAAGATGGCAGGTAAGCGAGACAAACCAGAAGGGATCGTGGCGAAACTGCGCCAAGTAGAGGTGCTTTAAGGACAAGGCCAGTCTGGTCAGCCCCCACAGAATGGTCCAGTTGCAACGTTAGTGCATAGACAGTCTCTGCTCTAAGGGCAGGAGGACTAAAAGGCTCTGAAAGCCTTGGGTTTCAGCTTTACTATCTGACAATAGCGCCTATGCGATCAGCCCACGCTTCCAGCGCAAGGCCTTTCTCTTCCGCATAACCAAACCGATTGTAGATCTTGGTCACTCCACCCTCGGCATGGTTCAACACGGACCTGATAGTGGACACGGGCACGCCAAGGGCAGCCATAATCATACCAGAAGTCCCAAAATTAATTAAGCCAAAAATGTACCAAAAAACGTACCAATCAGAGTTGATATTTTATAAATATTATTAATAATCAGAATGTTGTGTGGCTGCATTTGGAGCGGGTAGAGAGAATCGAACTCTCGCGTTCAGCTTGGGAAGCTGACAGGCTACCATTACATCATACCCGCTGAGGGCCACGCTTTTGCTGCGGCGGCGCTCTATTAGCTGTTTTTAGCCCGGTGGCGGCGTGGCGTCTATGGTGAAATCTGGCAGTGGTTAAGCTGCTCACAGATCTGTCATTTTGCGTGGGCGAAGTGGGCTGGTAGAACCGGGCGGTGAATGCTGCCGTAGATGAAAGTTCGTGTCTGTCCCATGCCTGATTCCTTAGCCTTTGATGCGCCCGCTACCGTTCGCCGCCTTGATCCAGCGAAGTTTCAGGACCCTGCGGTGACGGCGGATGGCTCTAAGCGCGCCTCGGTCGCGCTAACGGCCTTGGAGACGCTTTGGTTTAACACGGGCACGCTCTGCAACATCGCCTGTGTCAATTGCTATATCGAATCGAGCCCAACCAATGACCGGTTGGCCTATCTGACTTTGGCTGACGTTAAGGCAAAGCTGGATGAAGCGCGGACGGAGGCAGCTGCCCTCAAAGAAATCGGCTTCACTGGCGGTGAGCCGTTCATGAACCCGGACATCATTCCGATGCTGACCATGGCGTTGGACCGTGGCTACCAAGTGCTTGTGCTGACGAATGCTATGCGCCCAATGCTGCGGTCTATGAAGCCGCTGGAAGCGTTGAATGCCGCCTATCCAGGCCAACTCACCATGCGCGTTAGTCTCGACCATTATACGGCGGAACTCCATGAGAAAGAGCGCGGGCCAGATAGTTGGGCGCCTGCCATGCGCGGCCTGAAGTTCCTATCCGATAACGGCTTCCACATCGATATTGCTGGGCGCTTGTGCTGGGGTGAGACTGAAGCTCACTCCCGTGTTGGGTTTGCGCAGTTGTTCAAAGAATTGCAGCTGGACCTCGACGCAGACGATGAATCCCGCCTCGTACTGTTCCCCGAAATGGATGAAAGCCAGGACATCGCCGAAATCACAGAATCTTGCTGGGGTATTCTGGATAAGTCGCCAGATGCGGTGATGTGCGCGTCGTCCCGCATGGTCGTCCGCAAGAATGGTGCTGATGCCGCTAGTGTTCTGGCCTGCACGCTGATTCCCTATGACGCAGAATTTGACTTGGGCGAAACCCTGGCGGAAGCATCTCGGGACGTATCGCTGAACCATCCCCATTGCGCGCGCTTCTGTGTGCTCGGCGGTGCCTCTTGCAGCGGTTAATCTTACTGGGGTAGACGGCGCAGGCAGGAAGGCGTTTCATCGCCTGAGCAACGGTCTTGTCGGAGGTTCGGCGCCATGGTGATGCGTAAGTTTGAAAGCGGAAGTTTCCGCGCGGTCCCAATGGACCTTGCCAATGTGGATACAGATCAGATTATCCCCGCACGCTTTCTGAAGCGCCCGCGTGATGATCGGTATCCAAGCTATCTATTCCACGACATTCGCTTTACGGGCGATGGCCAGGAACGCCCTGAATTTATCCTGAACCGGGACCCTTGGCGCGACGCTACAGTAATCGTGGCTGACCGGAATTTTGGCTGCGGGTCCAGCCGCGAAGGAGCGGTTTATGCGCTAGCGGATTCAGGGTTCCAAGCCGTCATCGCACCAAGCTTCGGCGATATTTTCTACAGCAACTCCATGAAGAACGGCTTCCTCCCAATCCGCTTGCCGACGGAGGTCTGCGCTGGTCTTCGCAAGAGCCTAGCCGAAGGGCAGGGCGGGGAGATCGCGATTGATCTGGCGGCAGGAACCGTCACCGGACCAGACGGCTTCGCGCATTCGTTTGAAATTTCGGCTTTTCATAAGCATTGCCTGCTAAATGGGTTGGATGATATCGGCTTCACCATGGAACAAAAGGACGCCATCAAAACGGCAGACGCAGCCCGCGAAGCCGATATGCCATGGCTCTCTTTCGCTCGTGTCTAGCGAACCCGTCGCCCATGGCGGCGATCTAGCGGCGGCCCGGCGCCGCTACGGCGCGCGGGATACAGGCGCGGACGATGGCTGGATTGATCTGTCGACCGGCATCAACCCGGTGCCCTATCCAATTCCGGACCTTCCGCCTGATGCCTGGATGCGCTTACCAGGATTTAGGGAAACGCGCGCCTACATGGCGGCGGCGTCTGAGTGCTATGGTGCCAGCGAAGGTGCCATTCTGCCCATACCAGGCGCGCAGTCTGGGATCGCGGCGCTTGGGCGCGCCTTGGCATCGCATGCCGGCCCGAAAGTATATTTGGCGCCCACATATGGCGAATATGCCCGCTGTTTTCCGGACGCAACGCCTGTCAGTGACCTATTTTTGATCCGCCGGGCGTTAGACGCTGGCGGGGTCGCAATTATCTGCAACCCGAATAATCCGGATGGCCGTGCGCTCGCTGCAGGTGAAGTATTGGCGTTGGCAGACCGGGCCAAGCGCCGTGCAGGATGGCTCATCGTAGATGAATCCTTTGCTGACATCGCACCTGATATCACGGCCTGTGGCCGGGCCGGTCGCGGCGGGTTGATCGTGCTGCGATCATTCGGAAAATTTTACGGGCTTGCTGGGCTTCGGCTTGGCGCGCTGCTTGGCCCGCCGCGTTTGCTCTCCACCGTAGAGAAGGACCTTGGGCCGTGGGCGGTCTCTGGCCCTGCGCTTTCAATCGGGCGCACCGCATTGTTGGATGAAGACTGGGCTAAAGCAGCGCGGAACCGCATCCGCTCCGATGCACGTTGGCTGAGTGATCGCCTGGATCGTGCGGGCTACCGCGTTATTGGCCGCGCAGGGCTGTTCACATTGATCCAGCTTGATGATGCGCGCGGATGGCATGTTTATTTGGCTAAGCAAGGCATCTGGACGCGTATTTTTCCAGATCACCCAAATTGGCTCCGCATGGGCATGCCTGGACTATCAGAAAATGACTGGCGCCGACTGAGCACCGCCTTAGAACTTGGAGATGTTGGATGAGCGTATTTGGTGCCCAGGATTACCGGGACCACGAGCAGGTCGCCTTCGTTTCAGAACCTGAAAGCGGCTTGAAAGCGATCATCGCCATTCACAATACCCGTCGCGGCCCTGCACTTGGTGGCTGCCGATTCTGGAAATACCCAAACGAAGACGCGGCCATCGCCGATGCGCTCCGCCTGTCACGCGGCATGACTTACAAGTCAGCCTTGGCGCGACTTCCGCTTGGCGGCGGGAAATGCGTCGTGCTGGGCAGTGCGGCAGAAGTGAAAACTGAGGCACTGTTGCGCGCCCTTGGCCGGGCACTGGAACGGCTTGGCGGGCATTACGTTACGGCGGAAGATATTGGTGTCAAACCATCAGACCTGCGCATCGTGCGCGAGGAAACGGCTCATGTGGCCGGGCTGCCTGAAACCAGCGGCGATCCATCACCGGTAACCGCACTTGGTGTGTTTTATGGCCTTCGTGCGGCTGTGCGCCATCGGCTTGGTCTGGACTCGTTGGAGGGATTGACCGTAGCCGTTCAGGGGCTGGGTGCGGTTGGCCGTTCGCTAGCGGATCAGATTGCGGCGGCGGGCGGTAAGCTTATCGTTGCCGATATCCGTGAGGACGCAGTACAGAAGGCCGTGCAGGAATTGGGCGCAGAAGCCGTCCATGTAGATGCGATCTACGATACGCTGGCGGAAGTGTTTGCGCCCTGTGCACTCGGTGCCATCCTGAATGACGAGACGATCCCACGCCTGCAATCCAGCGTCATTGCTGGGTCAGCGAACAACCAGCTTGCAGAAGGCCGCCATGGCATCGTCCTTCGCCAGCAGAAAATGCTGTATGCGCCGGACTACGCGATTAACGCTGGCGGCATCATCAATATAGCCCATGAAGATCGTGCTGCCGGCACCTATGACAAAGCAGGCGCGCTCGAAGTTGTAGGGCGGATTGACGATACGTTGGCTGAAATTTTTACCCGCGCCGACGCCACCGATACTCCCACAAGCGTGATCGCTGACGCGATGGCTGAAGAACGCCTGTACGAAGACTAGACAGGAAGTTTGTCTGTCCGCAGCAAGATCGCGATCAGCAGCCCAACAAGCAGGCCCGCCCATACGATCAACGCCAGCCGCCTGGATTGACGGACGGAGCGTTGCTCCAGCCAAGTGCGAGGACGCACACCCATCCATAAGAACACGGCGAGTGCGGCCAAGTTCAATGCAGCGACATTGATTGCCAGCAGCGTTGCCGCGCCAATCGCTTCATCAAAGCGCCCGGCACCCATGAATAGGCCAATAGCGCAGGTCGGCGGTAACAACGCTGCAACCACCATCACGCCAACCAGGGTTGATGATGACCGCGTTATGATCGAAAGCGCGGCGGCGGCACCGGAGGCCAAAGCCAGCACGGCTGCATCGAAGCCAACGCGGGTGCGGGCTAGTAATTGGTCATTGTCCAGATTTAGGCTGACAAGCGCCCCAACAACCGCTGTTGCCGCTAAGGCGAGCGCGATCCCGGTCAGGCCCGCTGTCACGGCACGGCGCATTAAATGCCAGTCGCCCAGGGCCGCACCCAGTGCAAAGCCGATGTTTGGGCCAAGTAATGGCGTGATCACCATGGCGCCGATGACGACCGCCACATCATCATTGGCCAAACCTAGGCCAGCGACGACAGTCGAAAGCGCTACGAACAGAATATAGTTCCGGTCCAGCCGGGCACCAACTTCCACCGCGGCATAGACTTCCTCGCGGATGGCGCTTCTGTCGGCAGTGTTTTGTCCCTCTAACTCGTCAGGTACGGGGAGGGTGGTTTCCACGCGGGAGACCGTGATCCGCCAGCCTTCGGATGAGCTAGAGCGCCGTCCATTTAATCTGCAACATATCCAGCAGCCTTAAAGAAGTTGT
>CAJXVF010000167.1 GCA_913060845.1 uncultured Alphaproteobacteria bacterium
GCCTCCGTCACTTCGTCATCATTGGCGGGTGTAACCTTGCGGATACGGTCCTTGGCGATCTTGGCGTAGGCAGGGTCCTGCTCAATGCCAATCCAGTGGCGATGGAGGCGCTTGGCGACCGCGCCCGTCGTACCGGAGCCGAAGAACGGATCCAAGATCACATCACCGGGCTTTGTCGATGACATGATCACCCGTGTGAGCAGCGCTTCCGGCTTCTGCGTCGGATGTGCCTTCTTGCCGTCGATCTTTAGACGTTCACCGCCAGAGCAGATCGGCAGCGTCCAATCGCTGCGCATTTGCAAGCCTTCGTTCAGAGACTTCATGCCGTCGTAATTAAAATAGTGGCGGCTGCTTTTGCTACGCGCGCACCAGATCAGCGTTTCATGGGCATTAGTGAACCGGCGGCCACGGAAATTGGGCATTGGGTTGGTCTTGTTCCAGATGATGTCGTTCAACATCCAGAAGCCCAAGTCCTGCAGGGTCGTGCCAACACGGAAGATGTTGTGATAGGCGCCGATGGTCCATAGCGTACCATCGGGCTTTAGGATGCGACGCGCCTCGCTCAGCCACGCGCGGGTAAACGTGTCATAGGCTTCAAAGCTCTCAAATTGATCCCAGTCGTCATCGACCGCATCAACGACAGTATCGTTTGGGCGACGCAGGTCGCCAGAGAGCTGAAGGTTATAAGGCGGGTCGGCGAAGATCACGTCTACCGAACCATCCGGCAGCGTCTTCATCTGCTCAATACAATCGCCGATTAAAATCTTGTCCAACACGCCGTCGTCCCCTCTGAATGAAGGGCCAACTTATCCACAAGCTGACTCACGTCAAGAATCTTTTTGAGTCAGCACCTTGGAGACGGGAGTGAATGTTCTACGATGATGAATCGTTACCCCTAACGAATACAACCCAGTTTTATGGGCAGGCACGCCATATCCTGCGTTTTGCTCCCAGCCATACCCAGGATATTGAATTGCGAGGTCGGCCATATATTGGTCCCGAGCGACCTTTGCAAAAATTGATGCGGCTGCAATTGAGGCCGAAATTCCGTCCCCTTTGACGACCGATTTGGTTTTGCAGGAGAGTTTCGGCGGCTGATTGCCATCAATTAGAGCGAGGCCGATGGGGGTTTCGATTTGCGCTTCCAACGCCTCAACGGCCCGTCTCATGGCAAGCTTAGTGGCGCCCAAAATGTTGAGGTCTTCGATTTCCCTTACCGACGCTTCTTCGAGGGCGATCAGCGCATGCGATTGAATTAGGGGTGCCAAAGCCTCTCGCTTTTTGCGGGAGAGCTGCTTTGAATCGCCGAGAGCATTGAGGAAATCTTGGGGCGCTGGCCGCTCGAACAAGAGCGCCGCGCAGGCAAACACAGGACCAGCCCAGGGGCCGCGGCCAACCTCATCAACGCCGATGATGGGGCCTGTGATGCCCTCAGTACGGGCAGCTAGTTCTAAGGAAAAGTCTGGCACGGGGGGCTGTTACTGATCTGTAGTCTCCCCCCTCACCCTGCCCTCTCCCCCGTTGGGGAAAGAGGGTTCAAGGAGAGAGGGTATGACTGCAGAAGCAAAGGTATTTACCGAGCAGCCCGAGGCGGCCAGTTAACCTGACGACGCATTTCCAGCTTAGCGATCTGCTGGCGATGCACTTCATCCGGGCCATCGGCAAAGCGAAGCGCACGCATGCGGCTCCACATGTAGGACAGCTTGAACGCCTGGCTCATGGCACCGCCGCCATGGGCTTGCATCGAGTCATCAATCACCTGCAACGCCATGTTCGGTGCCGCGACTTTGATCATCGCGATCTCCTGGCGTGCTTCCTTATTGCCAACCGTATCCATCATGTAGGCTGCTTTCAGCGTGAGCAGACGGCACATTTCGATGTTGATGCGGGCATTGGCGACGCGTTCCAGGAAGTTGTCGCGCTCAGCCAAAGGCTTGTCCCAGGTGACGCGCTGTGTGGCGCGCTCACACATCATTTCCAGAGCGCGCTCGGCAACCCCTATAATGCGCATGCAGTGATGGATGCGTCCTGGCCCAAGACGGCCCTGAGCGATTTCAAAGCCACGGCCTTCACCAAGTAGCAGGTTGGAGGCTGGAACGCGCACATTCTCAAACAAAACTTCACCATGGCCGTGCGGCGCATCGTCGAAGCCCATAACATTCAGCATCCGCTCGATTTTGATGCCCGGGGTGTCGCGGGGGACCAGGATCATGGACTGCTGGCGATATGTCGGCGCAGATGGATCGGTCTTGCCCATCAGGATCAGGATTTTGCAGCGTGGGTCGCCGATACCGCTGGTCCACCATTTACGACCGTTGATGACGTATTCGTCGCCATCGCGTTCAATCCGGCACTCAATATTGGTGGCGTCGGAGGATGCGACCGCAGGTTCGGTCATTGCGAAGGCGGAGCGCATTTCACCGTTCAGCAGCGGCTCCAGCCATTCTTTCTTGTGCTCCGGCGTGCCGTAACGCTCTAGCACTTCCATGTTGCCGGTATCCGGTGCGGAGCAGTTGAATGCTTCAGACGCCCAATGAACGCGGCCCATGATTTCGCAAACTGGCGCGTATTCGAGATTGGTGAGGCCAGCGCCGTTCAGGCTTTCCGGCAGGAAGTAGTTCCAGAGGCCCTCATCCTTGGCCTTCTGCTTCACTTCTTCCAGGATCGGCACGATCTTCCAGCGATTATCGCCTTCTTCAAGCTGATCATAATATTTCTGCTCATTCGGCAGAATGTAACGGTCCATGAAGTCTTCTACGCGTGCGCAGACTTCCTTGGTTTGATCGGAATAATCGAAATGCATAGATGTCCCCTCCCGGGCAGGCTTTTTGATATGTCTGACACAAGCTTAAACCGATGCCACCGGGCGGGCCAAGCCCTATCAATCGGCGCGGCGAAGCCACATGAGATTGAGGCCGTTCAGGCCACTGAAGAGCGCCTGAAAATCCCTTAGGAATGCGTCGTCAGTCAGGCTGGCGTCTGCCTTCCGGATATCTCGCAGAATATCGCTGAGTGCAGATACACCATCCACCCGCCGTAGAATCGCTGGCGCCCGGCGTGGGAAAATCCGCGTCAGCTTTACCCCCATGGTATCAGCGACCAGCTTGCCACTACGCGCAGCGTTTGCGAGCGCGTCCCGACTTTCAGGGTCACGAAGCACAGGAACCCAATTTAAGTCGCTAGGTTGGGCTGCAGCGTCCCCAGCATGGGCAACATCCGCCAAGTAAGCGACATGGGTCGTCATATTTCCGGCTAGGCGTTCTGCCAAAATGGCCCGGTCTAGCGGAGACAGCACCGATGTCGCCGCAATTAACTTGGGATCAGTCAGATAGACTGCGGGCTCATAGCGAGCGGGCTCAATGAACGAGACCACGCTCATGCTCGCGCAAGCAGCAAGAGCTGCGAAATCACTAACCGTGTAAGCACGGTCGCGGGCATGCAGCAGCAGGTCATAGAACCCTGCTTCCCCGCCATCCAGATGATCGCGCACAAATGGGTTGCGCTTTAGCCAATTTGACGCCGGCAGGTCTTTGAACAGACGTTGCCCAATTGCGAGCCGCTGTTCTGGCGGCAAATCCGTCGGTGCCAGCGTTTCCGCCATCTCCTGCATGTCGTATACGCCGCGTCGACCAAGCGCACCGTAGACCATGACGCCCATGCCGCCATCAGGCTTCAACACAGCCTTAAGCGCCGCGAGCCCGGCCTCTGGCTCATCCAGATGGTGCAGCACGCCACAGCAATCGACATAATCAAAATCACCGCCGACGAGCGCTTTTGCTTCAAGCAGTGACCCCTGGACGAAACGGATATTGGTAAGGCCGCGCACTTCTGCCCGCGCCTCAGCTACAGCCTGGGACGCAGGTGAAAGGTCAAGCCAGACGACCTCCCCCTC
Organism: uncultured Alphaproteobacteria bacterium; assembly: GCA_913060845.1. GTDB lineage: Bacteria > Pseudomonadota > Alphaproteobacteria > Bin95 > Bin95 > VMCJ01. Next base: position 3,893 of record CAJXVF010000167.1, read on the forward strand.
AAGACCACGCGACGCCATATGCTGCGCCAACTGAATGGCACCGTCGCCGGTGCCGCCGCCTGCCACCAGTGCCCGGAACGGTGACGGCAGATGGCCTTGAAATAGGTAGTGCTCAACTTCAGCCAAGCGGCTGGGCGAGCCTTCAATCAGGCGTTTTGCCTCATACGCCGGATCGCGGGTGGGATATGGGTAGGCCACATAGTGGTCAGCAACAGCCTTGTCTTGAGATTCCGGCACACGCATGTCGCCTCTTCCGTTGTCAGCTAATTGGGATAAGCTTTCCGCAAAAATTGGACAATAGGGATGGCTTCGATGGCTGAAACGTTTAACTACGTAATCGTTGGCGCAGGCTCCGCAGGGTGCGTGCTGGCCAACCGGCTATCAGAAGACCCAAAAATCAGCGTTCTGTTGTTGGAAGCGGGCGGCCCGGACAAGAACTTCTGGATCCATGCGCCCATTGGCTTCGGCAAGCTGATGAACGATCCCCGCCACAACTGGATGTTTGAAACGGACCCGGACCCGGCCACCGGCGACCGCAAGATCCCCATCCCGCGCGGCAAAGTCCTCGGCGGGTCGTCCTCCATCAACGGCATGCTGTATGTGCGCGGCCAGGGCCGCGACTATGACGGCTGGGGCCAGCTCGGCAATCGTGGCTGGGGCTATGAAGACGTCCTGCCCTATTTCAAGAAATCTGAGAATTTTCACGGCGATGCGGATGAATTCCACGGCAAAGGCGGCCCTCTAAATGTCGCCCCACCCAATGAACAACACCCGCTAGCTGATGTCTTCCTGGACGCTGCCGGCCAAGCCGGGCATACGATCAATCCTGATTATAATGGCGCCGACCAAGAAGGCTTCAGCTACGCCCAATCGACAATCGCATCCGGCAAACGTCATAGCACCGCGGCCGCATTCTTGGACCCAGCGAGGGGGCGGCCAAACCTGAAAATTGTCGTTCACGCGATGACCGAAGCCGTTCTTTTTGAAGGCAAGCGGGCAACTGGCGTTAAGTATCGGCAGGATGGCAACCTGACAAAAGCAATGGCTGGAAAGGCCGTCATCCTGGCTGCTGGTGCCGTCCAATCTCCACAATTGCTGGAGCTTTCAGGCGTTGGTGATCCAGACGTTCTGCAAGCAGCAGGCGTCGATGTGCGCCATGCGTTGAAAGGTGTGGGTGCAAATTATCAGGATCACTATGCCTGCCGCATCAACTGGCGCGTCAAAAATATCGCCAGCATGAATGAGCGCAGCCATGGCCTCAGGAAAGTATGGGAAGGCGTGAAATTCATCACTGCCAAACAGGGTCTCTTGACCAACACGGCAGCGACTGTGATGGGCTTTGCCAGGACACGCCCAGAGTTTGAGACGCCCGATGTTCAGTTCTTCATGACGCCTGCAAGCTTTAAGAGCGCGGCTGACCGTACCCTGGACAGTGAGCCCGGTTTTACAATGGGGCCAACACAACTCCGCCCAGATAGCCGCGGGACCATCCATATCCGCAGCAACAATGCCGCTGACGCCCCATCAATCCGGCCAAACCTACTATCGGTCAAAACGGACTGCGACGCCTTTATCGCAGCCATTAAAATCGCCCGCAAAATCGCTGAGCAACCAGCATTAGCGCCGCATATCTCATTTGAAATGAGCCCGGGACCGGATTGCGCAAGCCATAGTGAAATCCTGGACTATGTCCGCCGGACTGGCATGACGATCTACCACCCGGTCGGCACGGCGAAGATGGGTGCAGCAACTGATCCTATGGCAGTAGTTGACGACAGGCTGCGTGTGCATGGATTGGAAGGGCTGATGGTCGTGGATGCCTCGATCATGCCGCTACTTGTTTCTGGCAACACCAACGCGCCCGTCATTATGATAGCGGAAAAAGCGGCGGATATGATCAAGCAGGACGCGGCTTAGGCGTGAAATACAAGGCCGATGCATAAAAATTTCACGCTGACGACCAAAGAGTTAATCCAGAAACAAACCTACGCCGTAAATCCTATAGAGGGTGGCGGCGTCTAGAACGGCATGAGGTCCGGACGCTTCCTGCGATCCGGGCCCCGGCTATTCAATGGTCTTAGAGCCCGTTTTAAAAGTTGTTGAGTGATAACAGTGGGATGTGATTCCATC
>CAJXVF010000168.1 GCA_913060845.1 uncultured Alphaproteobacteria bacterium
AGCGTCAGATGTGTATAAGAGACAGATGGAATAGGTGCCGTCGGGGTCGATTTCACTAAGCGCGGCCATGATCCGGTCTGAGCCTGAAGGCAGGTCTGGGTCCGTCACAATTCCGATCGCACCGGCGGCAGTTGCAGCGTCGGCGACTTCTTGCTCGGCAGCGGCGACGGCGACAGGGCCAATGTCGGCCTCCAAGGCGCGGTCGATGACGTGGGCGATCATTGGGCGACCATTAATGTCCGCCAAAGGTTTGCCAGGCAGGCGGGTCGCGGCCATGCGCGCTGGGATCAGGATGATGGGTGTTTCATTCGCCATGGCCGATGCATGAACCTTCTCTCGTGCTAGGGCAATTGCAATTTCGCTGGATCAGCTTGACCAGCGAAATTGGCAAAATTGAAATTATAGCGCGCCAGACAAACCGCCAAGGCGCCCACAGCGCTTTATCAGCAGCCCCCAAAACCACGCGACGGAAAGACGCAGAGTTTGCGCGGGCTCCGGGCGCTATTATCCTGATTAAAGGGACTCCGCGTATACTATCCTATGCGGAGTGCGCTATATCGGGCGCAAATTCGGGCTTATTTAGGGGCTATCGACCATGGATTCCATGAAGATCAATAAGATTCTTGCGGCGGTGTTGCTCGCGGGCGTCGTTGCGATGACAACCGGGTTTGTCACGCGTTTGATCCATCCTGCTTCGGGTGGGGGACATCACGGTGCTGATCATGGCCCAGTCGATCCGCTCTATGCCTCATACATTAAGGATGATCACGGCGCTGACCATGGCGCTAAAGAGCCAGCTGGCCCTGAGCCGATTGTCGGGATGCTGGCAAGCGCTGACCTTGAAGCCGGTAAGAAGATTTTCAAGAAATGCACGTCTTGCCATACCGCTGATAAAGGTGCGCCAAATAAAGTTGGTCCGGCGCTTTTCGGTATTGTTGGCAATGATATCGCTAGTGTCGGCAGCTTCTCCTATTCAAGCCCAATGGCGGATCTGTCCGGCAATTGGAGCTATGCAGACCTGAACCAGTTCCTCTACAAGCCAAAAGCCTACGTCAAAGGCACCAAAATGGCGTTCCCAGGGCTGAAGCGGGCGAAGGATCGCGCTGCAGTCATCGCATATCTCCGTGCACAGGACGATACTCCGGAAGCGCTTCCAGCCGGCCAGTAAAGGCGGCTGCGACGTAAATTATGGAGACTATGCAAATTCCGTCAGGCAGCGCTGACTTAGCGCAACGGCTGGCTGATGCTGCACGTTCCATACTGCAAAGCTACTACCGCAAGCCAATTCCAATTGACGCCAAGTCAGATGCATCTCCGGTAACCCAAGCGGACCGGGATGCAGAATCTGCGATGCGCGACATCCTAAAGCGCGCCGCACCTGACCATGGCATTGTTGGCGAGGAATTTGGCTCCGAAAATGCGGACGCTGAGTTCGTATGGGTGCTTGATCCGTTAGACGGCACGCGCGCTTTTATTTCTGGCAAACCGACATTCGGCACATTGATTGGCCTCGCTCGCAAAGGTGTCCCGGTGCTCGGCGTCATCGATATGCCGATTTTGAATGAACGCTGGGTTGGCGGCCACGGCATGGCGACTGTACTGAACGGCACACCTGCACGCACACGCGCCTGCGCCAGTTTAAGGCAGGCGCGCATCGGCACGACCAGCCCCGAAATCTTCTCTGACCCTGAACGCATCGAAGCGTTCAGCGGCCTGCGCCGACAAGTGCTCGACTGCAATTATGGCGGTGATTGCTATGGTTATGGTCTGCTGGCGTCTGGTTGGCTTGATATCGTGATGGAATCGACACTGCAGCCTTATGACTTCGCTGCGATTGCGCCAGTTATCGCTGGAGCTGGGGGCGTGATGACGGATTGGGCGGGCGAACAGCTCACACTTTCAAGTAATGGTGACGTCTTGGCATCTGGCGATCCGGGATTGCATGGCGCTGCTCTCGGCGCTATTACGAAATCGTAATCCGCCAAAGGCTTGCATCGCGGCTTAAGCCTGCGCCATAAAGAATTCCAGCAATTGGCTTTTGGCCTGAAACGGGATTTGGTATGGCAACGCGCTTCGCTGCTGCACTCTTCGGCCTAACGGCGCTCATGACCAGCGCTGCGGCGTTGGCGCAAGATGATGCGCCGAAGCCAGCACTTTCAGAAAAAGAACGTGTGTGTCTGGCGAAGCTAAAACCGGCAGAGGTCGTGAATGACCGTGTCGTGCGCTCCCACGCGATTGCGATGCACGGGAAGGCGAAATACGGTCCGGATTTCAAGCATTTCGATTATGTGAACCCTGATGCGCCGGTGGGCGGCACTTTGCGGTTGGCGACCGAAGGATCATTCGACAGCTTCAATCCTTTCATCCCGAAAGGTGACGCCGCAAACCCTGGTGTGTTTGAAACGCTGCTGACCAGCAGTGAGGATGAAGCGTTTACAGAATACGGCCTGATCGCTGAATCGTTAGAATACCCCGAAGATCGGTCCTGGGTGATCTTCCATCTCCGGCCTGAAGCACGCTGGCATGACGGCAAGCCAATCACGCCGGAAGATGTAATCTTCTCCTTGGAGACGCTTCGCAAGGAAGGCCAGCCGTTCTATCGCTACTATTATGGCAGCGTGAAAACGGCAGAGAAAGTTGGCGAACGCTCCGTCAAATTCAGTTTTGGCGATGCGGCCAACTTAGAACTACCGCTGATTATTGGGCAGCTGGCGATACTGCCCAAACATTGGTGGGAAGGCCGGGACTTCGCCAAGACCTTGCTTGATCCGCCACTCGGCTCTGGCCCCTACAAGGTCGGAAAATTTGAGCCTGGTCGGTTTATGGAACGGGTGCGGGTGGATGATTACTGGGGCAAGGACCTTCCTGTTAATCGCGGCAAAAACAATTTTGAGCGCATCCGCACCGACTATTACCGCGATAGGATCGCTATCCGGGAAGCAGTGAAAGCGGGTGCTGTTGATTTCTTTGCGGAAAATCAGGCAAAAGCCTGGGCGGTTGATTGGGATACGCCTGCTGTCCGTGAAGAGCGGCTGATCAAAACGCTTGTGGAGCAACGTACGCCGCAGGGCATGCAGGCCTTCGTATTGAACACACGGCGCGCGCGCTTCCAGGACCCGCGCGTTCGGCAGGCAATTACGCTGGCGTTTGATTTTGAATGGACCAACCAGAACCTTTTCTACGGTCAGTACAAACGCACAGACAGCTTCTTTGCCAATTCTGAACTGGCGGCGACCGGAGCACCTGCGGGCGAGGAGTTCGCTATCCTCGAATGCTTGCGTAAACGCCTGCCGCGCACCGTATTCTGGCCGCCGGTTAAACCGCCTGAGACAGATGGAACTGGGTGGCCACGCGAGAACCTCAGGCAGTCCTTCGCGCTCTTGAAGGAGGCCGGGTATGAAGTTCGCGACCTCAAGCTCGTCAATATTGAGACGGGTGAGCCGTTCCGCTTTGAAATCCTACTGGTGAGCCCAGCATTCGAGCGGATTGTTCTGCCATTCAAGCGCAATCTGGCGCGGCTTGGCATTGATGTGCCTGTGCGGCTTGTGGATCAGTCACAATATATCAACCGACTTCGTCAATATGACTTCGACAGCGTCATTTCGGGCTGGGGCCAATCTGAATCCCCTGGGAACGAGCAGCGCGATTATTGGGGCTCTGCGGCAGCGAATAGGCCCGGTGGACGCAATCTGATCGGCATAGCGACGCCGGAAATTGATGCACTGATTGAGCTTCTGATCGAAGCGCCGGACCGGGACAGCCTCGTCGCCCGGACCCGTGCGTTAGACCGGGTGTTGCTGGCAGGCCATTGGGTCGTGCCGAATTGGCATATCGCGGCGCAGCGGATCGTGTATTGGGATATCTTCGGGCGACCAAAGAATTCGCCGTATAAAGGGGTCAGCATCATGACCTGGTGGCTGGACCCGGCAAAAGCCGGGGCGAAGAGGAATAAATCCTGATGGCCGCCTATATTCTCCGTCGTTTGCTGCTGATTATCCCAACTCTGCTTGGGATTATGACCATCAACTTCTTCATCGTTCAGGCCGCTCCTGGTGGGCCGGTAGAGCAGGTGATTGCAGAGTTGACTGGCACGGGTGCTGCCACCGAACGCATCACACGCTCCGGCGGTGATTTCGCTGGTGGGCAGGGCGGTGCGCAGAAGACGGACCAAGGAAGCGGTGGGGCTGGTGAATCCTCATATCGTGGTGCCCAGGGACTTGATCCTGACTTCATCAAAGACCTGGAACAACGCTTCGGTTTCGATAAGCCGATGCATGAGCGCTATTTCGGCATGCTCTACGATTTTGTCCGCTTCGATTTCGGCGAGAGCTTCTTTCGGTCCGAGCGCGTGGTGGATTTGGTGATCGATAAGCTGCCGGTGTCGATCTCTCTTGGCCTGTGGACCACACTGCTGGTCTACCTGATCTCCATCCCGCTTGGCATTGCCAAGGCGACACGGGACGGGGAGGCGTTTGATTTATGGACCAGCGCCGTTGTGATCGTCGGCTATGCCATCCCTGGATTCCTGTTCGCAGTGTTGCTGCTGGTGGTGTTTGCAGGCGGGAGTTACTGGCAATGGTTCCCGTTGCGTGGGCTTACGTCTGAGAACTTTGACCAACTCAGTACCATTGGCCAGATCGCGGATTATTTCTGGCATTTGGCGCTCCCTGTTGCGGCGATGGTCATAGGCGGGTTTGCAGGGCTCACCATGCTGACCAAAAACTCCTTCATGGAGCAGATCAATCAGCAATATGTGCTGACAGCGCGCGCCAAGGGCATTTCAGAACGACGTGTGCTCTATGGGCATGTGTTTCGGAACGCCATGCTGATCGTGATCGCGGGGTTCCCTGCAGCTTTCATCGGCATCCTGTTTACGGGCGCTCTGTTGGTGGAAGTGATCTTCTCGTTGGATGGCCTTGGCCTGCTTGGCTATGAAGCGGCGATCAAGCGGGATTATCCAATCATGTTTGCAAGCGTGTGGTTCTTCTCGCTGCTCGGCCTAGTCATGAGCCTGATCGGCGATTTGACATACATGTTCATCGACCCCCGTATTGATTTCGAGGCCCGCCGCGCATGAGCCTCTCTCCCATCAATCAACGGCGCGTTCAGCAGTTCAAAGCGAATAAGCGGGGCTATTGGTCCGCCATTATCTTCGCGATCCTGTTCATGTTGAGCATGTTCGCGGAGTTCATCGCCAACGATAAGCCGTTCGTGGTGATGTATGACGGCGAAATCCATCTACCCGTGTTCAACGGATATCCCGAAACCGCGTTCGGTGGTGAATTCCAGACTGAGGCCGATTACCGAGACCCATTCGTTGCGGAAAAGATCGCTGAGAAGGGCTGGATGCTCTGGCCGCTCATTCGTTATCACCACCGCACCGTTGCATGGGATTTGCCATCGCCAGCGCCGACTGGCCCGGACTCCCAGCATATCCTTGGTACGGACGATCAGGCGCGAGATGTGGCCGCAAGGTTGATCTATGGCTTCCGTATTTCAGTGCTGTTCGGCTTCACGCTGGTGGTCGTATCCAGTGTGATCGGCGTGCTGGCAGGGCTGGTGCAGGGCTTCTACGGCGGCTGGCTTGATCTCATCATGCAGCGCTTCATCGAGATTTGGGGCGGGCTGCCGCAGCTCTATATTCTGATCATCCTGGCGAGCGTGGTGGAGCCGAATTTCTGGTGGCTGCTGGGCCTCCTGCTGTTGTTCAGTTGGACAGGACTCGTCGGCGTTGTGCGCGCGGAAACCTTGCGCGCCCGGAACCTAGATTTTGTGCGTGCGGCCCGGGCGCTTGGCGTCTCCAACCGCAAGATTATGGTCCGGCATGTGCTGCCCAACGCCATGGTCGCGACCATTACCTTCCTGCCCTTCATCCTGGCAGGCTCCGTCACGACGTTGACGGCGCTGGACTTCATCGGCTTCGGTCTGCCACCCGGGTCGGCATCCCTTGGGGAGATGCTGCAGCCTGTCTCTTATACACATCTCCGAGCCCACGAGACCTCTCTACATCTCGT
>CAJXVF010000169.1 GCA_913060845.1 uncultured Alphaproteobacteria bacterium
TCTACACCTCTCTATTCGTCGGCAGCGTCAGATGTGTATAAGAGACAGCCCACAACAACGCAAATGCACGATTGGCCACGGTCCGTCTTGCCAAGCCCACAAACATGCCCAGGAACATCCGCCCAAACGCATCAAGTGGCGGAATACTGAGGCGCTTACTTTTGGATAATTCGCCCGAGAAAAGCCGCTTGCTAAGGGCTGGAATGACCGTGATGGCAACCAAAAGCGACAGGATCACGGATACGGAAATAGCCACCGCAATGTCGCGGAACAACTGACCGACTTCCAAATCCGTCGTCAAAATAGGCACGAACACCAGCACTGTCGTCAGCGCTGAAACTAGAATGGCACCCCAAACTTGCTTGGCGCCTTCATAGGCAGCGCGCGTTGGGGAATAGCCTTTCTCCCGTAGCCGATAGATATTCTCCAGCACGACAATCGCCGCATCCACGACCATACCGACGGCAAAAGCGATACCGGCCAGCGAGATCACGTTGAGCGAGCGGCCAAGCATCGCCATGGCAACAAATGAGCCAATAACGGAAACAGGAATAGCGATGGCGATGATCAGCGTCGGTCGCCAAGACCGCAGGAAAAGCAGCAATACAATGGCAGCCAGAATGCCACCAACCACGATGTTCGTTTGCACTAGATCAATGGCAGATTCGATGTAAACCGTCTCGTCGTAGACCTGATGCAAGTTCAGTCCACGCGGATGCAGGACGTCCTCATTCAGCTCGACGACTGCAGCGCGCAGCTCCTTCATCACTTCGATGACGTTGGCGCCAGTCTCCCGCACCGCATTTACCGCTAGGCCGGGCGCACCGTTGCGGCGGATCGTGGCGCGAGGCTTGCCATAGTCGTAGCGCACCTCCCCGATATCAGCGACAGATACACGGGAGACGCGGCCCGTTGCAGGATCGAGTTCTGACCGCAATATAACGGCTTCAATGGATTCAGGGCTGTCCAATTCCCCTTCCGAGCGAACGACATAAGACCGCTTGCCTTCGTCCAGCTCACCCGCTGAGAACGAGGCATGTTCCGCCCGAAGACGCGACGCCACTTCACCGATTGTCAGGCGATATTGGGCCAACCGTGCCGGGTCGACGATGATCTGCAGTTCACGAGCACCGCCACCATACAAGTTCGTCAGCGCAACGCCGGAAACACGTTCAAAGCGATCTTGAACCGTGTCTTCGATGAAATCCCGGTATGTATGGATTGGCGTAACATTGCCTTCCATATGCTGGATCGAGAACCAGGCAATGGGATTATCATCTGCGCCCGCCGTCTTCAGCGTTGGTTCGTCCGCTTCCTCAGGATAGCCATTCACACGGTCCAACCGGTTGGAAACCAGCAGCAGCGACTTGTCCATGTTCGTACCGACAGCGAATGTCAGCGTCACACGACCAGACCCGGTGCTGGATTGGCTCTCCATCTTTTCCAGGCCATCGACGCCTTTCAGCACCTCCTCCTGGCGATTAACAATCTCGCGTTCAATTTCAGCAGGCGCGGCCCCCGGCCAAGTTGTGTTGACCGTAACCTGGGGCTTGTTGACCTCTGGAATGAGCTGGATCGGGATTGTCGTCAGCGCCAGCGCGCCGAACATCACGATCATCAGTACCGCTGAGATCGTTGCGACAGGCCGTTCAATAGCGCCGCGGATTAAGTTCATGGTTTTTTGCCTTCCGGCGGACCGGCTGCCTTGTCCCCCGCCAGCTTAAACGGCTGGCCAGGACGCAACCCTTCATTGCCGCGCACAACAACGATGTCACCCGGCCCAACGCCCGAAAGCACGACAAACCGGCCACCAATGGCTGGGCCCAGGCGGAGCGTTCGCGGTTCAGCCTGATAGAGACCGGCTTCATCCGAAGCGCGGGCGACCATGACCGATGGGTCTTTGCCGCGACGAATCACAGCGTCTTTATGCACGGTCAGCACCGATTGCGCTTCAGCAACTGGCACATCGACCGTGACTGATGCATTGGCGACGGCCACAGCAGCGAGTGCTGGCGGCAATGGTCCAAATCGAATTGGTCGGGTTCGGGATACGCCGGTCTCACGCGGAATCACAGCGCGCACAGGTACGGAAGCCGTGACACCGGCATAGCGCACGGTGGCGATAGCGCCGGGTGTAGCGCCGCCCATGCGTTCAGTGGGCGCTTCGGCTTCAACTTCCATCGCCTCAATACCAAGCAGAGACACGACGGGGCCGCCAAGCGGGACGAAGCCGCCGACATCCACATGTCGCTCCATAACAACGCCAGCATAGGGTGCACGCACATTGGAATAGGCCAGATCAACATCCGCCAGCTTCAGTTCAGCTTTGGAGCGGGCGTAGTCAGCCTGAGCTTCTTTGACCTGGGCTGCCGCACGCTCGGCCTCACGCTGCTTATCCGCAAGCAGGGCTTCACTGAAGGCTGCAGATTTTCTAAGCCGCGCAAGTCGGTTTGCGGATTGCTGCGCTAGGCGCAGGCTGGCCTTAGCGCTGGAAATTCTGGCCGAGGCCAAGTTCAGCAAAGCGCGACGGCGTGACCGTTCAGCTTTCAGCCTGTCCTCTGCAATGCGGATGAGTGTTTGGTTTTTCTCGACGCGGTCGCCGACGCCAACCAACACTTCATCCACAGCCCCGCCGATGCGGGCAGCAATAGGACCACCACGAAGCGAAACGAACCGGCCAACGACGGCAGCAGTTTCGCTCGCAGTTTCCTGGCGCACAGCGTCGCCCACCAGAGTAGGCGGCGGGCGTTTACGGCCTTGCGCATCCGCTGCGCCGGAGAGACCGAACGCCAGCAAAAAAACCAAGGCAAATCTTAGATTGAACCACACGTCAGTACGCCTTCATGCAACACCGAAGCAATGGGCTACAAATAGGGCGCTTTTAGGCCTTCGTCCATCGGCAGGCAGACGCTAAGCCGGGGGATTAATCTAGATCTCCGCCGAGCTCCGCACGTGCGCTTACAGGGATAACGGCCATGTGGGCATAGTTTTCATGGTCAATGCCCAAGATGGCGCGGGTGTTAGCCTGTTTCATCTTATCCGCTTGGGCGTCAGTCAATTCAAAGTGAACGAACTGAACGCTGGAGGCTTTGCCCTCTGCAGATGTGCGGTCAACATCAACTTCAGCCCTGCTGGAAATACGTTCGCCATCCAGTTCCAGGTACATATGCTCCTCAAACCCGCCCATACGGTTGAGCACAGTCTTGCGGCGGATCGGATCATCGATCTCAATCATCACAGTCGCGATCAGCTCGCGGCCCTGGGGAATGAGCGGATTATACGCCTCAAGTTCATCAGGAATCTGTGCCTCGCCGCCCTTCTCGATCGCCAGCATTTCATGCACCTGGTGCCACATGGTCGCGTAGTTCTCGAAATAGAACGTCGCGAACGGGCCGACTGCGATGCGGCGGTTAGCCTTCATCTGCATCATGTCCCGGCGGCGTTCTTTGCGGCCCGGCGTATAGTCCGCCAGATCCATGATATCGGCGCGGGTAATCTCACGCTTGGACATTGCTGCCTGCCTCCTCAAGTTCAGAAAATTGCGTCAATCGATGACGTCAAACGTCGTAGCCGTAAGCCTTAGCGAACAGCTTGATAGGATGGGGTGCGTGGGCGATCTCTAACGATCCATCTTCCCGCTCCACCCCCTGCATAATGTGCTCGCCAGCAAGCGGGCATTCGGATGCGATATAGCGCTTGCGGTCTTTCTCAGCAGATTGCTGCATTGCCTTAACGGCCTGCTTCGCCACCGGTTTGCCAACCTTCAACGCCACATCGAAGTTCTCTTTCATGGCACCCCAAGAACCGCCATGGCCAGAGCAGCGCTCGATGATTGCCACCTTCGTTTCAGGGATCATCCGCAGCATCTCTGCCGCCTTCGGGCCCATATTTTGAGCGCGCGCGTGGCAAGCAAGATGCATCGTCACGTCGCCACCCAAAGGAACCATGCCGTCAGCAAGGCCTTCCTTTTTGGCGATCTCTACGACGTATTCCGAGATGTCCTTAGTCGCCTCAGCAAGCCGACGCACATTCTCATCATCCGGCACGATCAATGGCCATTCAAACTTGAACATCAACGCGCAAGATGGCACCAGCGGCACGACCTCATAATCACAATCGACCCATTGGGCGACAAGTGCTGCGGCCACGGTTTTAGCCTGTTCTGCTACGCGCGCCAGATCGCCCTGTTCTAACTGCGGCATGCCACAGCAGCCTTCATAGGTGACTTCCGTTTTGACGCCATTCTTCGCGAGCACATGGCGTGCTGCAAGGCCGATATCTGGATCGTTGTAATTGCCAAAGCAAGTCGCATAGAGGACTGCCTTGCGACCATATCCCGGCGCTGTCGCATCCACTTGGGCAGGGTTCTGTTGGGCAGCGTTGACCAGCGTCGTAGCCGCAAACTTCGGCAACGCCGCATCCCGGTGCAGGCCAAGCGTCTTTTCCATGACAGGCCGCGTCAGGCTGTTATCTGTCTTGCTAGCCCAATTGGCAATCGACGGCGCGAGCCCCGCCATCTTGGAATTGCGATCTGTTTCCGTCAGCTGCTTGAGGCGCTTGTTCGCACCATCACGCTTCAGCTCAGCGTGACGATATCGCAGCATCAAATGCGGGAAATCGAGATCGAACTCATGCGGCGGGACATAAGGGCATTTCGTCATGAAACAGAGATCGCAAAGGGTGCAAGCGTCTACGACACCCTTGAAGCCACTGCTATCAACCGTATCGAGCTCTTCTGACGGCGCGCTGTCGACTAAATCAAACAGGCGCGGGAAGCTATCGCAAAGATTAAAGCACCGTCGGCAGCCATGGCAGACGTCAAAGACGCGGCGCATCTCCTCATCCAGCAGTGCCGGGTTCGTGAAATCTGGATTTTCCCAGTCAATAGCATGACGGGTCGGCGCTTCGAGGCTGCCTTCGCTCATCTCAAAAACCTTGCGCGACAGGGGGTTCCGGCGTGCACTATATCAATATCAGGCCGGGCAAAATCAATATCGGAACGAATGAGAGAGAGGGTGCGGACGCAAGCGTCAACGCACCCTCCCAACTCATACGCTTAGTTGCTTAAGCAAGCTCGTCGAGAGCCTTCTGGAAGCGACCGGCGTGGCTGCGTTCAGCCTTCGCAAGGGTCTCGAACCAGTCGGCAATCTCGTCGAAACCTTCGTCACGAGCTGTGCGGGCCATGCCCGGATACATATCCGTGTATTCGTGGGTTTCGCCTGCAACAGCAGCCTTAAGGTTATCTTCGGTCGGGCCGATGGCCAGGCCGGTTGCCGGATCGCCAGTCTCTTCGAGATATTCGAGGTGACCGTGGGCGTGGCCGGTTTCGCCTTCTGCTGTGGAGCGAAATACAGCGGCAACATCATTGTGGCCTTCGATGTCGGCCTTCTGTGCGAAATACAGATAGCGGCGGTTTGCCTGGCTTTCGCCAGCAAATGCTTCTTTCAGATTGTCTTCGGTTTTGCTGCCCTTGAGCGCCATAGGATTAATCCCTCCTCGTTCATCAAGATCTTCAGGCCGCCAGTACGACGGCACATCTTAAATATGGATAATCTCGGCTAAAAGTCAATTCTTTAGACAGGTTCTAAGATTGATTTCTGCAGTGCCACGTGGACAAAACAGAGGCGCACTCAGGCTTTGTTCAGCCGGATAATTACGTCGACCCGCTCTACCGTAGCCCCAGCCGGTACCATTGGGAGCTTGGCGATGCTTACGGCATCAGCTGGAACATCTTCTAACCGACCTTCGGCCACATGGAAGAAGTGATGATGATCGGAAATATTTGTGTCGAAATAGGCACGCCCAGGCTCTGCCAGCACTTCACGGAGCAATCCAGCATCAACGAACTGTCGAAGGGTATTATAGACAGTCGCGAGGGATACGCTGAGTGCCGCCGCGTTCGCCTCAGCAAACAATTCCTCCGCCGTCACATGGCGGCAATCACCAGCAAACAGCCTGTCTCTTATACACATCTCCGAGCCCACGAGACCTCTCTACATCTCGT
>CAJXVF010000170.1 GCA_913060845.1 uncultured Alphaproteobacteria bacterium
AGCTTCTTCACTGCATGCGGCTATGAACCGGAATGATCCAAATCCGCTCTAGACAGTTTGCCCGAAGAGAATTTCGACCGGATCGCCCAAGTTGCTAGCCGCCAGTTCAAGATTCCGATTACCATCATTTCTCTACTGGATGAAGAACGCTCTTGGATAAAGGCCGCAGTTGGCATTAGCCTAGCCCAGACGGCGCGAGCAAACGGATTTAGCAGCGTCGTTATTAGTCAGGACAGTGTGTTAATCGTCCCTGACGCCCAGGCCGATCCACGCTTCAACGAAAATATCCTCATCACAGGACCAGCCCGGCTTCGGTTCTATGCCGGCGCGCCCATCAAATCTGCCGAGGGCCATAACATCGGCGTGCTGTCAATTGGCGATGTAGCGCCACGCGACACTCTCAGTGATAGCGAGCAGCAACTCCTTCTGGATCTTGCAGACATCATCAGCGGCGCTCTAGAGGCACGGGTTGTCGCGCAACGGACGCTGACGAACCTGGAACCGCATGTCGATAGCGCCTTGGAGCAACACCGCAGGTTTGTAGAAAGCCTGCGAGATGAAATCCTTTCGTGTGATCAGAACGGTGTCTTATCCGTGATGAATTCGACTGCCCGAAAGATGTACGGCTTGGAATCCTCCCCCCCAACAATTTACCTACTGGTGGGCCGTTTGGAGATGAGGCAGCCAGACGGCATCACGCCAATCGAGCCGGAAAGCGCACCCATTCTGCGGGCTCTACGCGGCGAAATGGTGGATCAAGAACTCATTGTTTCTTCCGGCACCGGCCATGCTTGCGTCGTCCGCATTAACGCGCGCCCCTTACTTGACCGGAACGGCAATGGCGTCGGCGCCGTATCTGCTATCGAAGACATTACTGAATCCAGGCGCATGGAGGAGCGCCTCCAGCAAGCCCAGAAAATGGAAGCCGTTGGGCAGTTGACCAGCGGCCTCGCCCATGACTTCAATAACCTGTTGGCGGTCGTTATGGGCAATTTACAGCTGATCGAGCGCGTCGTGAAAACCGATGAAAAGGCCCTCCGCCGCACCCACGCTGCCCTGGACGCCGTGCGCCGCGGGGCGGAATTGACCAAGCGCCTGCTTGCTTTCTCCCGCAAGCAGGACCTGAAGCCAACGCCGTCGGACGCCAATGCGCTTATTACTGGCATGGTCGACATGTTGGAGCGGACGTTAGGCGAATGGGTGAATATCGCCATCAGACCGGCTGCTGAAAACTGGACCGTCACCGTAGATGAAAGCCAGCTTGAATCCGCCGTACTCAATCTCTGCGTCAATGCCCGGGACGCCATGAAGGGTGGCGGACGGTTGACCGTTGAGTCCCAAAACCTGCACATCGGGCCCGCCCAATTTGCAGACGCGGATGATCTGCCAGCGGGCGACTATGTGCGCATTCCAGTGACGGATACCGGAACAGGCATGTCTGAGGATGTGGTCAAACGGGTGTTTGAGCCTTTCTTCACGACCAAAGATGTCGGCGAAGGCAGCGGCCTTGGCCTGAGCATGGTCTATGGTTTCATCAAGCAGTCTGGCGGCCATATCACCGTCTATTCCGAGATTGGCTACGGCACGTCTATCGCCATGTACCTGCCGCGCTTGCACTCTGAAGCAACTGACCCGTCTGAAGCAGAAGCGGAAATTGTCGAAGCCCCGCCCGAAGCTATCCAGGCCCATCGTATTCTCGTCGTCGAAGACAATGACGCCGTTCGCGATGTCGCTGTCGCCATGCTGGAAGACATGGGCTACCACGTGATCGAGGCGCAAGATGGCCTCTCCGCGCTCGAAGCCTTAAAGGCGGAGAACGGCAAGTTTGACCTGATGTTCACGGACATTGTTATGCCGGCCGGCATGCATGGACCCGCACTCGCCAAAGAAGCCAGGGCCGTATTCCCGCACCTGCCGATCCTCTACACATCTGGATATGCAGAAGCAGCGGTGCTGCGCGAAGGCGATATTGGCAATAGTTTTGAATTGGTCAGCAAACCCTATCGGCTGGAGGAACTGGAAGAGAAAGTGCGCAACGCCCTCGACCAAAAACTCCAAGGCGCTGACGCCGACGCCAGACCTTAATCAGAGCCTCTCACGGGCCTCCTCACACGGTGCTAAGCTCCATCCCGAATTGTAAATTAGGATAGGAGCAGGCGATGCTGGCAGTATGGGTGACAGTAAAAATCAAACCGGAACTCAGGCAAGAATTCCTGGATGCGATTGAAGTAGATGCCATCGGCTCTGAACGCGACGAGCCCAGTTGCGCCCGCTTCAACGTCCTCCAGGACGCCGAAGACGAGAACACCTACTACTTCTACGAAGTCTACAAGGACGAAGCCGCCCGCCTCGAACATCGCGCAGCACCGCACTACGCCGTATGGAAAGCCGCCGCCCATACACTCGCTGAACCCGCCACCCGGATAGAAACCCGGTCCGTATTCCCAACCGACCCGGGCTACTGGTTTCCGAAATAGCAGGGCAGCTCTTACTTCACCCCGGATGTCCGTTGAAGGATGCCTTCGACGAATACATCCGTTTGGACGCCGGTAAAGCCTGCGTCTGAGAGGTAGCCTTCGACTTCGGCGGTGGAATGGGCGATGCCGGTGGTGTTGTTAATGGCTTGTGCCAAACCCCACATTGCAGGATCGCTAGGGCCGGAGCGGTCTGGGTCCAGGGATTCGCCGATCAGGTGGAAGGTTCCGCCAGGCGCCATGGCCGCATAGGCCTTCTTGGCGACGGCGGCGAAGGCTTCGCGGCCATACATGGGCAGGTTGGATGCCATCACGGCGACATCCGCGCCATCTGGGAATGGATCGCTGTTGAAGTCGCAAGCTTGCGCTTCGATCCTATCCTCTAGTCCATTTTCCGCGATGAATTCCCGCGTTACCGGCACGACGGCAGGCAGGTCCAGCACGACGGCCTTCAGGTCCGGGTTGGCTTTGCAGGCTTCGATGCAATAGGCACCCGATCCGCCGCCGATATCAATCAGCAGCTTGGCGTTCGACATATCCACGTGGCGCAGGAATAGCCGTCCCGCACCCCGCCCAATTGAATAGGTACCGCGATGATAGCGGCGCGCTTCTTCAATTGTGATGCCGTCAACAGTTGGGTTCTTGAGGACGGGCGGCGTTTGTTCGCTTAGAACTTCCGCCATGCGGCCCCAATGGTTCCAGTCTGGCTTGGTGAACAGCATCCATTCACCGGCATAGGTCGACTTGCCTTTGACCAGATAACGATCCGTATCCGCCACATTGCTAAGGGTGTCGCCATCGCGCTCGATCATGCCGAGGCCAAGCATGGCGATGATGATCCGCTCGCCGTGCAGTGGCTGCAGCCCCATCGCTTTGGTCAGCGCCGCCTCTGTATTCGCGCCCTTATCAAGATGCGTGAAGAGCTCAAGCTCCACGGCTGCCATCAGCGCGCCGGCTTCCCGATACGCGCGCACCATGGTTTGCAACCGCTTCGTCGTCGGCCGCGGGTTTCCTCCCGCCGGGGTGCCGGATTTAGCCTCAGGCATAGGATGCTCCCATGCCTTCGCTCGGATCCGTGAACGGGCCATAGGGCGGGATCGGGTACCGGAGACCAACGCGGGAAAGCGCCTCCATGCCTTCAATGCCGCGCTTGAATTCGTGCGGTGGCATGGCGATCAGCATCTCATCATCCGCAACGCCGCCATAGCGACGTTCGGCGAAGCAGGGGATTGAGATAGAGGTGTCTTTGGTCAGCAGCGCTTTGCCCCAGCTATCGGCGCAAGCGGACTCGCCAGTGATCGACATATCGTAACGGCGGTAGCGTTTATGCTGGAGGCCGTTCACGAAGATAATGATCTGTGCGGGCGTACCATAGAGCATAACGATATCCGGTGGATCAAGCCGCGCTGAGCGGATCGGCGAAACCACCGTCGCCACATAAGTCCCGTACACTTGGCGGGGCATTTCTGCCTGGTGCGCTGCGGCAGCCACCTGGTTTTCAAACCAAACGCCGGTCATGTGCGTACCATCTAGCGTCGGTTCATCCGGCAGATCAATGCCATGGACGCCGCCACAATTGGAATTAGGCCGCACGTTTTCCGCAGTAATGCCCAGCGTGAATCCGGCCATGCGAGACTGCGTCACCAACTGGCACATGGTGTGGAAACGGCCCGCCTTTGGGCGGCGCAGACCCTGGATCTCGTTCATTTCATCCAAGGTCGTGTACTGCTTCATGCCAATGGCGAGCGTGCGCGGCTTCAAGACAGTTGTCAGCCGGTTGTTCAGGTCCTGCAGCTCTGCAGCGGATACGTGTTCGTAATCCGGGTGAGCGTCAAGCGGGATCGGCTGGGGGTGTGCTGCTGTGTCTGGCATCAGGTCTCTCCATCGGGTTCGATACAGAAAGCATGCCATGCTGGTTCCGCCTTTGCTATAATGCTTGGCGAACCGCAATTGAAGAGATGCTCCATGCCCCATGACCGCCATCATCACGATCATGATCACGGATCAGAACTGACTGAGACGGAGCTTCGTGTCCGCACACTTGAATCACTACTGGTCGAGAAGGGCTATGTGGACCCGGCCGCACTGGATGTGCTGGTTGAGACTTATGAGAAGAACGTGGGGCCCAGGAACGGTGCCCGCGTCGTCGCCAAGGCCTGGACTGACCCCGACTACAAAGCTTGGCTGCTGAAAGATGCAAGCGCCGCCATTGCATCGCTTGGCTATACGGGCCGCCAGGGCGAGGACATGATCGTGCTGGAGAACACGGACAACGTTCACAATATGGTCGTTTGCACGTTGTGCTCCTGCTATCCGTGGCCCGTGCTTGGCCTGCCGCCCACTTGGTATAAGGCAGCACCCTACCGCGCCCGGTCCGTATCCCAGCCCCGCAGTGTGCTGGCGGAATTTGACGTGACATTGCCGGAGTCCACAGAAATCCGTGTGTGGGATTCAACGGCGGAAACGCGCTACATGATCCTGCCAATGCGCCCCGACGGTACGGACGGATGGAGCGCTGAGCAATTGGCGGACATTGTCACCCGGGACAGCATGATCGGCACGGGGCTGGTGGAGAAAAGCGCATGAACGGTGCCCATGATCTTGGCGGCGGCCACGGCCACGGCCCCATCGCGCCTGATCCGAATGAGCCCTTATTCCATGCAGGCTGGGAACGAAAAGCCTTCTCCCTGACCCTCGCAATGGGCTTCACCGGCCAATGGAATATCGACCAAGCCCGATTTGCCCGGGAAAGCATGGCCCCTGGCCGCTACCTGGAAACCACCTATTACGAACATTGGCTGCACGGCCTGGAAGTGCTGTTGGCAGAGCGCGCGCTGGTCAGCGAAGCCGAAATTCAGGCGGCGGAATCCATTGGCGAGACCAAGCCGTTGCCGCGCATTTTAAATGCGGCGGATGTCCTTCCTGCACTGCAGAAAGGCGGCAGTGCCAAACGCGACGAAAGTACGGCAGGCCAACCCAAGTTTCAGCCCGGCGCACATGTAACCGCCCGGAACATCAACCCGCCAACCCACACCCGCGTGCCGCGCTATGTGCGAGGCCGCACAGGTGTGATTGACCGGGTTCACGGCGTTTTCGTGTTTCCGGACACTCACTCAAAAACCGGGGATGAACGCCCGCAATGGCTCTACGCCGTTCGGTTTGAGGGCACGGAACTTTGGGGGCCAGACGCTGAGGTGGGCGCATGCGTCTATGTCGATCTTTGGGACGATTACCTTGACCCAGCATGACGTGATTAGACCCAATCCCGCTGCCCTCAAAGACGGCCAGCTAGCAGAACCGCCCGTATTCGCCGCCCCCTGGGAAGCCCAGGCCTTCGCCATGGCGGTTGAGCTGAACCAGCGCGGCCTGTTCCAATGGCAGGAATTCGCCGATCTTTTGTCCGAAGAATTGCTGGCTGCTGGCGCCGCCCAAGACGGCGAGGACTATTACCGCCACTGGCTTCTGTCTCTTATACACATCTCCGAGCCCACGAGACCTCTCTACATCTCGT
>CAJXVF010000171.1 GCA_913060845.1 uncultured Alphaproteobacteria bacterium
CGAGATGTAGAGAGGTCTCGTGGGCTCGGAGATGTGTATAAGAGACAGCCGCAATCCCGACCTCATCATGCGCGGTGGGGACTACACCCATAACGCCGATACCCTTCGCCATTTCGAGACTTTCTTCGCCATCAATTCCGCGCTGGAAGTGGACCTGACCGGCAGTGTCGGCGCAGAGGCTGCAAACGGGCGGTATATCGGGGCTATTGGCGGCCAGCTTGATTTTAATCGCGCAGGCCTCGTTTCCCGGCACGGCCGGGCGATCATTGCGCTCAGTTCTACGGCGGGGAAAGCGCGGCACACGAAGATCGTTTCGAAGCTTTCTGGCCCCGTAACATCGCCCCGCGCAGATGCAGACACCATCGTCACCGAACATGGTATTGCAGAATTGCGTGGGCGCTCATTGGAGGAGCGGGCGGAGGCGTTGATCGCCATCGCTGATCCAGAGCACCAAGCTGCACTCCGCGCTGCCGTTGATCGAGACGGCCTCGCCTAATAGTATTCACGTCATATCCGTTTTCCGTCGAATAGGGGCCGCATACCATGCAGTTCAGCTTTTCCGAGGAGCAGGAAGAATTCCGCTCCATGCTTCGCCGTTTTCTGGAGGCGAAATCGCCGCCATCTGCCGTCCGTGCGCAAATGGTAACCGACCAGGGTTATGACCCTGATGTTTGGGCGTCCTTGGCGGGTGAGCTTGGCGTGACCGCCCTGCATATCCCAGAAGAATATGGCGGTGCTGGCTTCGGCGTCTCCGAACTCGCGATTGCGGCCGAGGAAATGGGCCGGGCGCTTTTGTGCGCACCGTTCTTCGCTTCCACTGTGATGGCGGCAACGGCGATCATCAACGCCGGGTCTGACAATCAGAAGCGCACATTATTGCCGGACCTCGCATCCGGTGACGTTATCGCAACGCTGGCGGCCGCAGAGCCCGGCGGCGGATGGGCGCCGGACCAGATTAAGATGACGGCAGCCAGGTCCGGCGACGGCTACACGCTGACGGGTGCCAAGAGTTATGTGCTTGATGGCATGAACGCAGGTCGCATCGTGGTAGCAGCGAATGCGCCGGGTGGCGGCATCGCATTCTTCACGACATCGGCGGATGGGCAGGGCGTATCGCGCACCGCGCTCAAATCCATGGACCCGACCCGCAAGCTCGCACGGATTGATTTCGATGCAGCCCCGGTAGAATTGCTGGGTGATGCAGCGGCGGGTGCGGAAGCTTACGCCAAGACCATGGATGTAATGCTGACCTGCCTCGCCAATGAAATGAACGGCGGTGCGGAGCGGCTTCGCGAGGACTCACTTGATTACGTATCCATGCGGATGCAGTTCGGGCGCTCCATCGCATCATTCCAAACGACGAAGCATAAGGCGGCGGATATGCTGCTGGATGTGGAATTGTCTAAGGCTGCTGGATATTCTGCCGCCAGTGCGCTGGATGATGATGATCCAGATGCGCGTGCCGTGGCGTCGCTCGCCAAAGCGGCTGCGTCTGAGGCTTATTTTCAAACCGCTGTTCATGCTGTGCAGATGCACGGCGGGATCGGTTTCACATTCGATAACGACACGCATTTGTGGTTCAAGCGCGCCAAGCAGAGCGAAGCCTTTTTGGGCGACGCGAACCTGCACCGCGAACGCATGATGCAGCATTGGGGGACAGAGGCATGAGCGAGATGACCGTAGAGCAAGTCCGCGCGGACGTTCAGGCCTATTTAAAAGCCAACTGGGACCCGAACCTCGGGCTCGTCGAATGGCGATTGAAGCTGATGGACTCCGGCTGGAGCATGCCGCACTGGCCAGAAAAATGGTACGGGCGCGGATTGCCGCTTGGCATGACATCCGTTGTTGATGAAGAATTTGCAGCCGTTGGCGCTGTCGGCGTCGCCAAGATGGGCATCCGTGTTCTGGCCGCTGCAACGATCCTGGAACACGGCACGGACACCCATAAAGAAAAGTTCCTGCGGGGTATCCTTACCGGCGAAGAAACCTGGTGCCAGTTGTTCAGTGAACCTGGCAGTGGGTCTGATCTCGCGGGCGCTGCAACGCGCGCAGACCTCAAGGATGGCAAGTGGGTTATCAACGGCCAGAAGGTCTGGACCACCAGTGCCCATCATGCCCATTTCGGCTTGCTGCTTGCCCGCACCGATTGGGATGCGGTGAAGCACAAAGGTCTCAGCTACTTCATTCTGGATATGCATCAGCCAGGCGTTGATGTGCACCAGTTAAAGCAGATGAACGGCCACGCATCCTTCAACCAGGTATTCCTGACAGACGCTGTGATTGAGCCTGAATATCAGGTGGCGGAGCTGGGCGAAGGCTGGAAGGTCGCCACTACAACGCTGATGAATGAACGGCGCGGTGCCGATAGCGCACGCAAATATGATTCAGCCTCAGATCAGCCTGAACGGATTTATGAGGAAGAACGGGCTGAGATCGCCACCGTTATGGCGCCCTACACGTGGTACCCCCAGCGCATGGGCCGTGTGGATATGCTGGTCGAGCGGGCGAAGGCGCTGGGCAAGTATGACGATCCGGCGACCCGCCAGGAAATCGCCAAAGTGCTCACATTGGCGAAATCTGCTGAATGGACGGCGCGGCGTGCACGTGCAGCATCTGCTGCTGGGAAACCGCAGGGGCCAGAAGGCTCTATCGGCAAGCTTGCCGCATCTATCGTCGCCCGTGCTGCCAATCTGGCGCACACCACGATTGCAGGGCCTGATGCGATGTTGACAGGCGATGATGATGGAACGGGTGGCGTAGTCGCCGAAATTCTCGTCTCAACGCCTGCTATTTCCATCGCTGGTGGCACGGATGAGATCCAACGCAACATCATCTCCGAGCGCATTTTGAAGATGCCTAAGGAAATGCGGACGGATACAGACAGGCCATTCCGGGACGTGCCGCGCAATCAGGTTTAGGTTAAGGGGGCGCGAATTTGTTTTCATTCCACAGGCCTCCCCCCTCACTCTGATCCCTCTCCCCCCAATGGAGGGCGAGGGGACCTTCACGGATGCCGCGTTCAAGTCCCTAAGCAGCCGCCTGTTGGCGGCAGAAGCAGGAGGCGTGGACTTTGACTTCGGCCCGGGCCAGCGCCTGGTCGAGTTGCTGCTTGATCAGGCGAGATTCCACGGTCTCGCCCCGGCGTGTCAGGCATTCATGCAAGCCGTGCAAGCTCCATAGATTATTCGGGTGCTGGCAGGCGCGGTTGAGGGTGTCGTCGAGTCCAAGGTCAGCGCGGTACACGGCTTCGGCTTCTTCAAATTGGTTCTGCTCCATCAAAAGCGCGCCGAGCGCGTGGCGTGCGGGCTGCATCCAGCCCCAAGGCTCGTCATAGGCCAGGGAATCATCGAGGGCGACGGAGCGGCGGAGGTGGTCAAACGCGACTTCGTGATTGCCTCGTCGGTATTCTAGCTCGCCGTCCAACATGGCTTCAGCGATCTCAAGGATATCAACCACCAGATTGTTATGGACGCGCCGGGTGTCTGGCACCTTCGCTTTTGCCTCCAGGAACGCGGCTTTCTCTCGTTCGGCCTCCGCCACATTGCCCATGGCGGAATAGGCGACGGACTTCGCGTAGAGCATCATCGCCGTCGTCGAGGCATAGAGCGCCTGATCTTCCGGCAATTCCTGTTGGATGATCTCCTGCCATTTGCCGAAGCGCACCAGCACATGCTGCTTCATCGGGATATAGCCCTCAATGAAATCGGCCATGGGTGGGGAGGGGATGCGCAGTAGGTCTTCCGGCGTTGTGTCGATCAATTCCTGGGCGGCGGCAAGTGCTGGCGTAAACTGGCCAAGGAACATGGCACCGTACATGGTGAAATGCAGATTATGCGTGCGATACATCGCATAAACGTTGAGCGCACCTTCGCGCGCCAAAAATTTTCGGTCCGCGATTGTGGCGCGCTGATTATAGACCATGACGTCGTGATAATTACCGCAGAGAACATCGATATGGGTTGGCATATGAACAAGATGCCCGGCATCCGGCATCATATGACGCAGGCGGTCGCCCGCTCTGAGCGCCAGTTCTGGGAACGGTGACATCTCCATCAGATGCACATAGAGATGCAGCAGGCCAGGATGATCCCGGCTGGCAGGCATGGTTTCGAATGCGCCTTCCAGAACGGCCCGGGCTTCAGCAGTGCCAGCGCCATCGGCTATTTTGCCTGTGTCTAGGTCCCACATCTGCCAGGGGGTTTCGTTCATGATGGCTTCGACGAATACGGATTTGATATCTAAGTCGCCCGGATATTCGGCTGCGACTTTCCGCATGGCAGCCGTGAACGCGACATCCCATGCGGACATCTCGTCAACATCGTCTGTGATTTCCCGTTGGGGATGGCGGATCGGCAGTGCTTCTACCAACGCGCGTTCGCTTGGTGTGGCTGTGGCCGCTAAAGCTAGTGCTGCCTGCGTCGCGTCATAGGCTGTCGCCAGGGCCGTCGCACGGCCAGCAGGATCATAGCGGACCCAGGGCAGGTTATAGTTCGGCCCGGCTGCGTATCCGACACCCCAATGGGCCATAGCGCAGGCTGGATCAGCGGCAATCGCTTTCTGAAAGCAGGCGACGGCTTCGCCATGATTGAACGCAAATAGCCAGTTCAGGCCGCGCGTAAACCAAAGCTGTGCCTCATCTGAATTTGTGCTGATTTTCCGAGAATAATCCCCGAGATCATAGTAATCCATGCCGCTTCTCCCCAATGTTGAGAGCAGAAGGTTGGGCCTATTTGGCGATACGGTACAGTGGAATATATGGCCGGGCGAAAGTAAGGCCGGTGCTCCACGCAACACAGAGCCCAAGCGCGATGATGAACGCAAGGGGCCATCCGAGCGGACCGGCTAGAAGGGCAACAGCCGGTAAGGCCATAGCGAACCCGATCATGCCACCTATGCCGTTCGCCAAAATTGCGGAGCATGCGGCCCTGCCGGATCGTGCGTAGACGACCACGGTCAGGCTGGTCCAAACCACCGGTGCCACAGCGGCAATGCCTGCAACCTCAGGCCCGAGCCGTCGCCCGACGATGATCGCAGTTCCGACAACTGCCATCACGGCAATCACACGGACGACGATGTCGATATAGCCCCGCCGCAAGGCTTGGGATGGCGGCTGTGCCAGAAGCGGCCGGGAAAGCGGTAGGCAAATGATAAAGCTGACGATGTTCAGTAAGACCGCGCCGATCAGCGATATGTCCGTCGCCAGAACAACTACCGCGCCGCCGCCCCAGATGACGAATGCCGCCGCCAGCGCCGGAATCAACCCGGCTTTTCGGATGACCATTGCAGCAACCAAAAGAAATGGTGGCACAAGCGCATTGACCCCAAGACTGATGCGCGCGCTGTCGGCGATGAACGCAGCGTTATGATCCAGCGCCAGGAACAAGTATGCGGGGCCAGCAGAAATCGGCAGCGCCACAATCATAGCGCCGACAAATGCACCAGCTCGTTCTGCAATCAGCGTAGCAAGCAACACGACCATGGCAGTGCTGGCGAGCTTTGCGGCGAAGCCGATGTCGATCACGTCCACGCCTGATGCTCCGGCTGAAATAGCGGCAAGTCCAAAACCTATAGCCGGATTTCCTGCTGGCTGTCAGGGCGTGGCGCTACCGGACGCAGTTGGCTGATGCTAAACCTCTGGAAACACCGTTTCATTATGGAGAATACGCATGATTGACTATGGCTTGACGGATAAGGTCGCAATCGTCACCGGCGGCAGCGATGGGCTTGGGCGGGCTACGGCAAAACTGCTGGCATCAGAAGGTGCCAAGGTCGTGATCTGCGGGCGCCGCGAAGATTACTTGCAAGATGCTGCCAAAACGCTGTCGAAGGAAAGCGGCGGTACGGTCGTTGCCGTTCGGGCGGATGTATCTAATGGTGCCGATTGCGAGAACCTGATTAACGCGACCATAGAACAGTTTGGGCGTCTCGATATCCTGATCCTGTCTCTTATACACATCTCCGAGCCCACGAGAC